>VBAU01000021.1:436-1636 GCA_005883855.1 Bacteroidota bacterium | reverse complement strand
AATGTTATTCCTGACTTTTGCGACACTGTTACCATTCATCCTCTTGATAATTTTGAGTTCTTCAATCTTCTCATCTATTTTGTCAATCAACTTTTCAGCGTCCCAGCCAATGTATTTCTTGTTCCGATCATCGTACACGTGATAAGGTTCAATATTTCCCGCCTTTAATTTTCTGAATTTGAAATTATTCTTGATGGCCTCTTTGATTGCTTCATTGCTCAAAAGATCGATCATTACGTCTGGAGAATTGTTGTTCTTATAAGCGTTGTTGAAAATATTCAAATTATCGCGCAGCTCACGGATCAACTGCTTTTTCATTACATCGCTTGTCTTACTTTCCTTATTCAAAAAAGTGAGCAGGTCTTTAAGAGGACCAATTCCGGTTTTGAGCCAATCCAGATTCATGAATCAAATTTAAAATATCAAAATCCGAAATCCGAAACGAAATGTCAATATCAAATTTCAAATTTCAAATTGGCTGCGTTGTACCTTTGAATTGCATGGCTGACCAACTCAGACATATTGCCCACTTCGACCTGGACTCATTTTTCGTTTCAGTTGAAATCCTTAATGACCCATCATTGAAAGGAAAACCCGTTCTGGTGGGAGGCGGCGACCGCGGTGTGGTGGCAGCTTGCAGCTACGAAGCACGAAAATTTGGAATTCATTCAGCCATGCCGATGAAACAGGCCAGGAAACTTTGTCCTCACGCCATTGTGGTCAGCGGTACGCGGGGAGAATATAGTCGTTATTCGCGGTGGGTCACGGACATCATTGCATCAAGAGTTCCTTCGTTTGAAAAAGCCAGCATCGACGAGTTCTACATCGATCTCACGGGCATGGATAAATTTTTTGGCGTCAGCAACTACACAAAGGAGTTAAGGCTACAGATCACGAAAGATACGGGCCTTCCCATTTCCTGCGGTCTTTCATCGGGAAAAATGATCAGCAAAATGGCGACCAATGAGGCAAAGCCCAATGGATTCCTCGAGATCCCTTATGGAAAGGAAAAAGATTTTTTGTGGCCATTGGGTATTGAAAAAATCCCGGGGGTTGGAAAAAATACAGAGCAGCAGTTGAAAAATTTTGGCATTTATAAAATTGAGGACATTGCGAAAACACCGATCGATGTGATGGAGAAATATTTTGGAAAATGGGGCGAGTCGCTGTGGCGGAAATCAAACGGCATTGACAATGCCG
>VBAU01000021.1:0-418 GCA_005883855.1 Bacteroidota bacterium | reverse complement strand
GAAAACACTTTTGAAGAAGACAAAACGGATCTTGACTTTTTATACAGCGAGCTTGTAAGACTTACCGAAAAGACAGCTTATTCGTTGAGAGGGGACGACATGCTTACCGGATGCCTCACAGTAAAGATCCGCTATTCCAATTTTGAAACCACCTCGCGACAGGAAACCGTTGACTACACTTCACTCGACGATGTTTTAACTGCTAAGGTGAAAGACCTCTTTAATAAGTCATGGCAGAAAGGACGACCTGTTCGATTACTTGGGGTACGGTTCAGTCAGTTGATTCCATTTACTATGCAGATGAGTTTGTTTGAAAACAATGCAGAGAAACTAAACTTATACAAGGCCGTCGACGATATCAAAGACAGGTTTGGCAGTAAGGCAGTTGTCAAGGCTGTTACTTCGCATCTCTCCGAAA
>VBAU01000032.1:49688-53126 GCA_005883855.1 Bacteroidota bacterium | reverse complement strand
TGCGCTTCTGTGAAGAGGCATGTGCAAACTAATAATGAGAGTAAAATTCTTTTCATGGCCCGGAAATTTTTTATAGGGTGCGTTATTTTTTCTTTTTCTTTTTATCGTTTACTAAATCAAGTTTAAGGGAGAACACGTGGGTAAATAGTGGGTTGGATTGATTGGCAAGATTAGCAAACGCATAATCGATCGTCACATTTTGAATTTTAAATCCGGCGCCAGCGCTCGGTTGATAGATCCACACCTTTTTCTGATTTAATGTATCACCATCGGCTAATGCCCGTTGGAAATTATTAATGCCGGCCCTGAGATAGACGATATGATGGATGTTCAATTCTAACCCAAGTTTTGGATCAGCACTCACCGCATCGCTGCTGATTATTGTGTTGCGCTTGCCGTCGAAACTTAAATCGACGTTTGCTTCGGCAAGCAGGCTCAATTTTTTATTGATCGTAAAGTCTCTCGCCACACCAAGTATCAGCCGTGGTGCTGTCAGCTCGGTGGACTTTACAGGAATGTCGTTCTTTGTGAGGTACAAAGCCTGCTTTTCTTCGTCGGTGAAGCTAAATGACCATGCATTGAAGGTCGTTGTGATGTCCCTGCCCGTAATTCCGAATTTCCACTTTCCCTGGAATATTTGCAGCCCTCCGTCCAAACCAAACCCCCATGCCTTGGCAAATTTTCCAACGCTTCGATGAATCACCTTTGCATTGAAACCAAATTGAACGTTCTTTTTCTCTGTTTCTTTCAGCTTTTGAGCAAATGAAAAAATAAAGGCATAATCTGCTGAAGAAAATGCCTGAATGTTGTTATAATTTATCGAACCATCCGGTTCCACAAGAAATAGTGTGTTCATGATGTCATCCACGGCAAATCGTAGTGCCGAAATGCCGATAGCCCTTTTGTTGTCCGCCAGGGGGAAGGCTATGCTGGCATAATCATATTTTCCAATTCCTGCAAAATATTCTGAGTGCATCAAATTGAGGTTGGGATGATCTTTGACGCCGACTAATGCAGCGGGATTCCAATAGCCGGCGGTTCCATCGGCGACCGACGCAACTTGGGCGCTCCCCATCGCAAGTCCACGAGCACCAGCTCCAATATTTAAGAATTCATTGGAATATTTTCGGAATTGAGCGTAACAGGAGAGAGAAAGAATAGTCATTAATAGGGACAGGTATACTCTTGGCATTTTCATTCTTACAATTTTCGGATAAGCGATCATTTAATTTGGTCTTCCGCAGGGTAACAAGCATTCTCAAAAATAATCTTTAACCCCCGAAAAACATAGCACGGGCGGGGATTTGTATAAGGATTGTAAACGAACAAGTTAGAAAAATATTGCATGCTACTTGAAGCGTTTGCTTTCTGACTTATTTTTGCTGCAAACGCTAGTTAATGAGCCTGATCGAAGAACTACGCTGGAGGGGTATGGTGCAAGACATCATGCCCGGAACGGAGGAACAACTGAGCAAAGAATTGACTACTGCATATATCGGTTTCGATCCAACCGCCGACAGCCTGCACATAGGAAGCCTGGTGCCCATTTTATTGTTAGTTCACTTGCAAAGAGCCGGTCATAAGCCTGTTGCACTTGTGGGTGGCGCCACAGGAATGGTAGGCGATCCAAGTGGAAAGAGCGAAGAAAGGAATTTATTGAGCGAAGAAATCTTACGGTATAACCAGGAAGGAGTAAGGAAACAATTAATGCAGTTTCTTGACTTCGATAAATCAAAAGCTAATTGCGCCGAGATGGTGAACAATTATGACTGGTTCAGGGAATTGAGCTTTTTAAACTTTATTCGGGATGTAGGTAAACATATTACGGTGAACTACATGATGGCTAAAGATAGCGTGAAGAAAAGGATTGAAGGCGATAGCGGGATGAGTTTTACGGAATTCACTTACCAGCTTGTACAAGGATACGATTTTTATTGGCTGTACACGAACAGGAATTGCAAACTGCAGATGGGTGGCAGCGACCAGTGGGGGAATATCGTCACGGGGACAGAAATCATTCGGCGCAAGGGCGGTGGCGAAGCATTTGCATTCACATGTCCCCTGATTACAAAGGCCGATGGTGGAAAGTTTGGTAAAACGGAGCAGGGAAACATATGGCTTGATCCAAAAAGAACTTCGCCTTACCAATTCTATCAATTTTGGTTGAATGCCAGTGACGAGGATGCTGAAAAGTGGATCCGGATATTTACTTTTCTGAGTTTTGATGAAATTGAAAGCATCAGCAATCTGCACCAGGCAGATCCTTCCCCGAGACTATTACAACGCAGATTAGCAGAAGAGATAACTGCTTTCGTGCATGGCCAGGAAGAACTGGGAAAAGCGATTGAAACCACAAAGAAACTTTTCGCTAATCAAAATGCATCGGCGGAATCATTGAGCATCGAGGACCTTGAAGAGATGGAGGGGGTCATAAAGTCAGATTTTGCCAAGGTAAAACTGAATTCTGGAATTGATATAGTAAGCTTTCTTGCTGAAGCAAATATCTTTCCAAGTAAGGGAGAGGCAAGGAAGACTATACAGGGCGGCGGCATAAGCATCAATCGCAAAAAGGTAAGCGATGTGCAGATGCCAATTGACAATTCTTTATTGCTTCACGACAAATATATTCTCGTCCAGAAAGGAAGAAAAAATTATTACCTAGTGAAGTTGGTTTAGTTCAAAGGCTTTTGATGACTCTCCACATTTCATCAGCCACCAATTGATTTCCTTTTTCATTTAAATGGACTCTGTCACGTGTAAGGACACCTGATTCCTTATTTTCTGTATTGTACTGTTTGTTGTACTCCAGAAATTTTTGACGCAGGTCGACTAAAGGAAGATTATTTTTTTGGGCAATGCTCCGGATTATTCCAGAATAGCGATTCATATCGCCATCCTGTTGGTTGGAAAAATCGGTTCGCTCCCCAATGACAGCCGGCGTGCAAAGTATAACACGAATACTTTTTTCTTTTAGCTTTTTGAGGATAGCCGTGTAAAATTTTTCGAATTTATCTGGATCCGTTCCCGTGCCAAAGGATGCCTTATGCCACACATCATTCACACCTATGTAGATCGCAACGATATCCGGATTTTTTGCAAGCACATCATCATCTAGTCTTAAATACAGGTCATAAACCTTGTTTCCTCCAACGCCAGAACCAATAAATTCGAATTCTGACGATCTATTCTCGAGTTTGCACATGCTGTCAATCCGGGTGATATACCCGCCCGGCTCAACACCTTGTTGAGTAATAGAATCGCCGAAAAATATCACTCGTTTTTTCTTTTGCGGCATAAAACAAACAGTGAACAGGAAAACACAGCAGTAAATGAATTTCATAATTATGATTTGGATTTGGGTGATACCAGTTGCCCGATTAGCAGAGTTACAACAATCAGCCAGAGCAGAGTAAAAAATTGTTTGATATAAAAAGGCCA
>VBAU01000032.1:40650-49638 GCA_005883855.1 Bacteroidota bacterium | reverse complement strand
AAAAAAAATAACGTTTGATCTTTTGGATGGGTTTATAGATTTCAAAATTATTTACACGATAGTAATAATAGATCGGATTCTTGTTGTCAAAATACTTGTCATAGTATTTTGTATCCAACGGATGCAGCACAATTGCCCGGTCAGTGGCTTGTAAAGTTGATACAGTTAGCCACGATGAATCGCGCAAGCTCAGCAAATTGGCGTAGCTGTTCCTATTGTCGTTTAATATAAATAGGTTATTATTAGTCAGATCTGTCACGGCCCATTGACCAATCTCAGGTAAGTAGCATTCATTGAGAACGTGATGGTCGCCGGGATTCATGATCTCAATCACGCGACATGCAATTCCTTCCGACCAACAGAAAAAAGCAAACATCTCAGAAAAGTTTCCGCACCATAATTGTGTTGTATCTGAAGAGCGGGACGCTGAAACCAGTTGATCAGAGGAATGCCCCAACTGTTTGTGAAAGTGGTTATACAAAAATCGTCCAATCTCCACTACCTTGACGGGCGTTGGCCTGTGGTTTATTTGTAAACTGTCTAGGATCGCCTTGGCCTCAACCAACTCCTGCTTGGGATAATCATTGATGATCTTTTTCCATTTAATCGTATCAGCAGAATATAAAGTGGAATACGTTGCGTATTTATGAAAGCTAAACTTATCCCGGTAAAAAAAAATGACGATGTTTATTATCGAAAGAATGGAAAACAGAACCACGATATGATTTTTGCGAGACTTCATTCATAGCATTCAAAAGAAAACTTTGTCTGCATTAATTTATTCCACATTCACCTGCTTGCGGACCAACGCGCCTTCCCTTACTTCCATAAAGAATTTTCTTTCACGTAGCCAATAGCCATTTCCTTTTTCACAAAAATGCACTTTCAGATTTTCAATGCTGATGGGATTTCCGTCAGGTATGTCGGCAATATTGCTATGGCCGATCTCGTGGCCATCAATGATGATCACAAGACCACTGCCGATCGCTTCCATTTTATTGCCTTCCAGGATCAGCATCCCTGTGTCCTCGCCCAATCCAATGCCTATGCATTGAGGATTTGTCGCCACGGCCTGCGCCAATCTTCCAAAACGTCCTCGTTTTTCAAAATGAGAGTCCACAATTACGTCGTCGATAAAACCCAGTCCAGTCGTGATCTTTACCTCTCCTTTTAGATGTGCCTGCGTAGCATTTCCCTCGTAAATCATTGTATTGCTCATGGCCATAGCTCCTGCACTGGTACCAGCCACTACAAAATTTTCATCCTGGTATCGGCGTAAAAGAATGTCCAAAAAATCGGTGCCACCAAAAGTTGCACTCAGTCGCAATTGGTTTCCGCCGGTAAACATTACCGCATCGCAATGCCGAATGCGTTCAAGAAATTCGTCCTTCATTGCATCCTGTCGGTTGCGGATGGGCATCAGGCCAACGTTGGTACAAGAAATCTTTCCAAAGGCGTTTAAATAATTCTCCCCAACTTCATTTGGAATCACTGACGCGGTAGTGACAATTTCTATCCGCACCGCAGGTCCACCCGCTTCTTCAACAATTCGGCGAAGGATGCCCAGCTCAAAAAAATTGAGATTATTGCGCGAGATCTGTCCTCTTTCAAGATCTGTCCCTTTATCCTCGGCTCCTCCAACAGCTATCAGTTTTCCTTTAGGATGCTCCATTCATTGGGGTTTGATTAACGACAAAAATAATTGAAAACAGTTTAACGAAAAGGCTCATCCACTAAGTATGTGGAAATGTGGACAACATGATGAAACGGCCTGCCATGCTGATTTTTAACGGTTCCCTGACCTAACTGTCTATGTCTATTGCAAGTTATGTGGCAATATTCTGTCTGAACTTTTGGGTGAGATAGAATACTGCTAAACCTGTTAATGCGATAACACTTCCATACAGGGCAAACCATCCCGTCGAAATAAACAGGAACATCCATATGCAAATGGATAGCACGACAGGTACCGGGTACAGCCACATTTTAAATGGAAGCCCGGAAGTCCCCAATCTTGTTCGCAGTAACACCAGTCCGATCGATTGCCCAATAAACTGTGTCAATATTCGCAAAATCGAGTCAATTACCTTATCCAGTCTAAAAAGCAGGCTGAAGACAAATCCAAGTGCGCATAAAAATATCAATGATAGATACGGAAAATTTTTTGTCGGGTGAAGAGTGGAGAATCTTCTAAAGAAGTTTCCATCAAGCGCAGCGGCATACGGGATTCTTGAGTAACCCAATACAATGGCAAACAAAGACGCCAGGGCAATACACAGTACTAACACGGTAACGACTATGCCGGCCTCTGGCCCGTGGATGCGCTCCATGAAAATACTGACCAAATATTTTTCATCAGGTTTTACTTCTTGCCACGATATCACACTCATCACACTTACATTCATCAATAGGTAGAGAGTAGTGATGCCCGCGATAGAAATGAAAATGCTGATAGGAATATTTTTCTCCGGGCGTTTTATTTCTCCTCCTAAATGGCAAACATTGTAGTATCCAAGGTAGCTATAGACAGTTTTTACGGAGCCTTGTCCAATCGCTGCCCAAAACGAATACTGAAAAAAAGAAGTTTTGCCGGCGTTAAATAGTGTTAAGCCGGTTACAATTATCCAAGAAACGGTAAGCACGACGACTGTCCAAAGGACCACTGAGATCCTGCCAATTGTTTCAATCTTTCGATAAAGTAAGAGAAAGACCACAATCACTAGTCCTCCGGACACCAATTTCTGCTGCAGGAAATTAAGATCGATTATGTATGACAGATATTGCGCGAAACCGATCGCCCCGGAAGCGACCACTAAAGGAGCTTGAATACTCGTTTGCCACACGAATAAGAAGCTCATGAGCCGGCCCCATTTGTCACCATAGCCGATGCGAAGAAAATTATAAGTGCCTCCGGCCAGGGGATAGGCTGCTCCCAGTTCGCTCCAGATCATCGCATCAACAAACGCAGTAAAAGCGCCGAATATCCATGCCCACAAAAACAAACCGTTATGAAAATAACTGACTACAATTGGCATGACCACAAAAGGCCCAATGCCCACCATATCGATCATGTTGATAGCAGATGCCTGGAGTAAATCTATTTTGCGCGAGAGATGATTGCTGATGGTGTTTCGTTTTTTTGAATTATCGTTTACGAAGGTTAACCCTTTGCAAAGGCCGTGATTCCCTCTACTAACAAATCGAGATTGGCGATTGTGGTATACACGTTGGGCGTGATCCGAACTCCATGAATATTTTCCCACTCAATTCCTACCACGTGGATTTTGTATTTATCAAAAAGAAATGAATCCAGTTCGCCCGGTTTTCTTCCTTCGATGGCTACATTCCCAATTGCGCAACCCCATTTCGGGTTAAGAGAAGTGTTGAGCTTCACTTTGGGAGCGTCTTTCACCTTTTCCATCCAGTAGTTCTTCAGATAATGCAAGCGCTTTTCTTTTCTTTCGCTTCCAATCATTTCATGAAACTCGAGAGCTTTACCGATCGCTTGTTCAATAAAAAAAGGTCGTGTTCCCAGGTTCTCGAATTTGCGGATGTCGTCTTTGAGAGGATCATCGCTAGTGGCAAATAATGGATAGATATTTTTGATCTTTTCTTTTTTGACATAGAGCATGCCACTTCCGATCGGTGCATATAACCATTTATGTAAGCTGCTGGCAAAATAATCACAATCAAGGTCAGGGATTTTAAAACTAAAATGAGCAAAGCTGTGTGCGCCATCAACAATCACCTCAATCCCTCTCTTGTGAGCCTCCTGCGCTATTTTTTTTACCGGTAAAATTTGTCCATTCCAGTTAATGATATGAGTGATATGTACAGCCTTCGTTTTGTTTGTAAATGCGTTTACGTATTGATTTACCAGGTAATTCTCGTCTTCACTCGGTAACTCCAGATTCACCCACACCATTTTAATTCCATCGCGTTTTACTCGCTGGTTGTAAGCATTCACCATGTTTGGATAATCCTGCTTAGCGGCGACTACTTCATCCCCGGCTTTTAACTGCAGACCAAAGATTACCGTCTCCAATCCTTCCGAAGAATTGCGATTGATGGCAATTTCCTCTACATCGCAACCGGCAAGTTTTGCCAGGTTTCTGCGCAAAGGTTCGCGGCCCTGGTCCAGGATACGCCACATGTAATAGCTTGGGGCCTCATTACTGTAATCATAAAAACGTTTTACCGCTTCCTGCACCGGGATAGGAGCGGGTGAAACACCGCCGTTGTTCAGGTTAATCAGTTCGGGCGAAGAGGTAAATGATTGTTGGATATAATACCAGAAATCTTCTTCAGTAGCAAGGTCGGTGGGCGAAATGTTTCCGGCATTTCTCAGCGCCCGTTCAAGATTACGGCTCCATGCAGGCTTGGTCAATGAAGACAAAAACGCTGTAGCCGAAAGCGTTCCGAGGCCTTGCAAAAAGCGACGACGATTACTGCGCATGACGGTCAATTTAATTATTAAATGTAGCGAAAACTGCGCACGTCAGGCGGTGCGCTATGGAAAGGAGCAGATGATAAGCGAACAGGAACTTGAATGGAGCGTCGCAACCATTGCTCCATAGAGCTACAATTGTTGGCTACATAACTAAAATCAACTAAATTGAAAGCTACCCGCACTATGGCGGACATAACTATACATTCATGAAGATCATCGAAATTAAAGTTTTGAAAGGACCGAATTATTGGAGCATTCGAAGGCCAAAAATGATCCAGATGAAATTGGACCTGGAAGAAATGGAACAACGACCGACGAATAAAATCCCTGGATTTCGTGAGCGATTGGAAAAACTGATCCCGTCATTATATGAGCATCGTTGCAGTGAAGACGGACCGGGAGGATTTTTTCATCGCGTTGAAGAGGGCACGTGGATGGGTCATGTTATCGAGCATATAGCACTGGAAATACAAACCCTGGCAGGTATGGACACGGGTTTTGGCCGCACGCGAAATACCGGTGAACAAGAAAGCGTCTACTATGTGATCTTCGATTATATTGAAGAGGACGCCGGCGTTTACGCAGCAAAGGCGGCAGTGAGAATTGCACAATCGTTGGCAGATGATCAGCCTTACAACCTGGAAGAGGACATTCAACGAATGAGAGAGATTCGTGAAGATACCAGGCTGGGACCCTCGACCGGGTGCATCGTGGAGGAAGCAGCAAAAAGAGGAATTCCTTACATACGCTTGAACAAACAGAGCCTGGTACAATTGGGTTACGGCGTGCATCAAAAAAGAATTCGTGCCACAATTGCTTCTACCACCTCAAATATTGCAGTGGACATTGCAGGTAACAAAGAGGAAACAAAAATGTTGCTGGACGCAGCCCAGATACCGGTACCGAAAGGAACTGTAGTCCGGACTGACGAAGGGTTGAATGATGCGATTGAGACTTTTGGCTACCCCCTGGTGATCAAACCCATCGATGGCAATCATGGAAAAGGCAACACGACCAATATCACAACTTATGAGCAGGCGATTAAAGCGTTCGCTGCAGCGAAAGAATTTAATCGCTCGGTCATCGTCGAGAAATTCATCAATGGATATGACTTCAGAGCACTTGTCATCAACTATAAATTTATTTGTGCGGCGCTGCGCACTCCGGCGTCTGTTGTTGGCGACGGCGAACACACCATCCAATGGCTGATCGATGAAACCAACAGAGATCCGCGACGGGGCTATGGTCACGAGAGAGTGCTTACTCAGATTACCGTTGATCAGTTCACACAAAAAATGCTCGATGATCATGGCTACACGCTGAATACTGTTCCCCCAAAAGATGAACTAGTGATCTTAAAACCAACTGCCAATCTTTCAACAGGTGGCACGTCCACGGATGTGAGTGATGAAGTTCATCCTGCGAATCTTTTTATGTTCGAACGCATCGCGAGGATTGTGGGTCTTGACATTTGTGGCATCGATGTGATGGCAACGGATCTCCAAACATCATTACTGGAAAACGGCGGAGCTGTCCTGGAGGTAAATGCAGCACCAGGTTTTCGTATGCATCTTGAACCAGCACAAGGACTGCCGAGGAATGTAGCAGAGCCCGTGATCGAAATGCTTTTTCCAAGAGGGAGCGCTGGCAGAATTCCGATTATTGCCATTACCGGGACCAATGGCAAAACGACCACCTCTCGCATTATCGCGCACATTGCCAAAAGCGCAGGCAAGAAAGTGGGCTACACGACCAGCGATGGCGTATATATACAAAACCAAATGATGATGAAGGGTGATTGCACCGGACCGGTTTCATCCCAATTTGTACTTAAAGATCCAACCGTTGATTTTGCTGTTCTGGAATGTGCACGGGGAGGTATTTTGAAATCAGGGCTCGCCTTTCAGAATTGCGACGTGGCTATTGTAACCAATGTGGCAGCCGATCATATTGGCCTTGGAGGCATCAACAGCATTGAGCAGATGGCAAAAGTAAAATCAGTTGTTCCGGAAACTGTTTTTCCTCATGGGTATGCGGTTTTAAATGCAGATGATGACCTGGTTTATAAAATCGGAAAAGACCTCAGTTGTAATGTGGCGCTATTTAGTATGGATGAAGATAACGCTCGAATCAAACGACATTGCGGCAAGGGAGGATTGGCAGCCGTTTTTGAAAACGGTTTTATCAGCATAAAAAAAGGAAACTGGAAGATAAGAGTGATGCCAGTAAAAGATATTCCCATCACGTTTGAAGGAAGGGCTTTGCACAACATCGAAAACTGTCTGCCTGCTGTGTTAGCCACTTATTTGTTTAGGGATATCACGATTGAAGATATTCGTTCCGCATTGAGTTCTCTTCTACCTTCTTCCTCTCAGACACCAGGCAGGCTCAATTTTTTTCATTTCAAAGATTTCACGGTGCTCGCCGATTTTGCACACAACCCGCATGGACTAAGATTACTCTGCAGTTTTGTAAAGAGATTGGGATACCCGATGAATGTAGGCATGATATCAGGGACGGGCGACAGGAGAGATGAGGACATCCGCGAACTCGGTGAAATCTCCGCCAAATGTTTTGATGAGATCATTATTCGCTGTGATAAGAATCTGCGAGGACGAACAGCAGATGAAATTATTGACCTGCTGAAGCAGGGAATTGAAAAAGTGAATCCAAATCTTCCTACATGAGTTATTCCTGACGAAAACGAAGCGCTCGAATACATTTACGCCAACCACCAGCCCGGGGCACTGTATACCATAATGTGTGATGTCGTGGCTGGAGCGTTGGATAAATTGAGAGAGTTAAAGGAAAGGGAAGTAAAAGAAGTAGCTGTCGACAGATAAAAAATAAAGTCAATATACCGCTCTTTAAAATTTGGACTGAAGTTTTATCAATGCTATTTTTGCCCCCCATTTCGACATGGATGCTATTTTGACCCATGGTGTAATGGTAGCACTACAGATTTTGGTTCTGTCTGTTAAGGTTCGAATCCTTATGGGTCAACAGCATTTCGAACAAGGAACAAGGAATTATGAATGACGAAGTACTCCAAACTTCAACGTTCGATGTTCCATGTTCCTTGTTTATTATTCAGCTTGCCCTGTGGTATAATGGTAGTACGTCAGATTCTGGCTCTGAATGTCAGGGTTCAAATCCTTGCAGGGCAACAACAGAATTTCGAATAAGGAACAAGGAATGATGAATGATGAAGTTGTAGAATACTTCGACGTTGAACGTTCCTTGTTCATCATTCGTTATTCTCTTACCTTTTTGGCGCAAATTCTTCATCATGAAAACAGCTGCTTTTGCCTTCCTGCTTTTTGCTAATTGTTGTGCATGGTCACAAAAATGTTCTGACTACTACTACATGCAAAACAACAAGACCATTGAAATGACTATCAAAAACAAAAAGGGAAACCAAACGGGAAAGGTGGTTTATGTGATTTCCAACGTAACCAACAAGGGAAATGCCGCGACGGCAACCGTCAATTCCGAGATGTTTGATAAGAATGAAAAAAGCATTTCAAAAGCCAGCAACAATGTGCAGTGCGAAAATGGAATTTTGATGATGGATATGAAGATGCTTATCCCTTCCGCGCAGCAAGAACAAATGGGTAATGTGTCAGCAACCGGAACTGTGAGCTACATCGAATACCCTGTAACTATGAAGGAAGGGGATGGGTTGAAGGATGCTTCCTTTGCCGCAGATTTTACGTCTACTTCGGGCCTAAAGGGCAATATCTCAATGAACATGACGAACAGGAAAGTCGCGGGCAAAGAAAATGTAACTACTCCGGCAGGTATGTGGGATTGCTTCAAAATAACCTATCATAGCAAAATGGTTTTCAAAATGGGCATTGGCATTCCTATGAATGCGGACGTTACGGAATGGTACGCTCCAGGTTTTGGAGTTGTAAAAACAGAATCAGGCGGGGGAACGACAGAGATCACCTCAATCAAGTAGTTGCTTACCCGGCAAATTCGAAATTGTTCTTGCAGTCTGCCAGCAGTGGGAGGTTTTGATCTTTCTCCGAGATCATCACTTTGTCAGAAGGGATTTTCCAGTCAATATTTAGCAAAGGATCATTATAACGAATACCTGTTTCACTTTCCTTGTTATAGATTTGATCACATTTATAGAACACTTCTGTCTTTTCAGTCAATACGGAAAATCCGTGTGCAAACCCTGGAGGGATCAATAACTGTTTCTTATTTTCTGAAGACAGTTCAATGGCAAATAGTTTTCCGTAAGTGGGAGAATTTTTTCGAATATCGACTGCCACATCCAGTATGGCGCCACTCAAAACCCTAACCAGTTTTGTTTGTGCGTGAGGATTTAATTGATAATGCAGCCCGCGAATAACTCCATAAGAAGAACTGGACTGATTATCCTGGACAAATCGCAAATGAATATTTTCTTCGGCAAAAACTTTTTCATTGTAGGATTCAAAAAAATAGCCCCGGCTATCTTCGTATATGATGGGCTCAAAAACAAACAGTCCAGGAAATTCTGTTTTATGAAATGGCATCTTACAAAC
>VBAU01000032.1:36664-40641 GCA_005883855.1 Bacteroidota bacterium | reverse complement strand
TTTCTTTTTTTGATCTTGTTACGGTACAGCCCTTTCAGATCAGCGACTAAGCCATGCTGTTTGGTAATACCGGTAAAATAATTTTCATCAAGACAGAGATACGGTTCGTGGGGCACGGTAATAATTACTGCATCATATTCATTGGACACATCCTTTGATAAACCAAAGCCATATTCGTGGACAAGTTGGTCGGAGTCAGCATAGGGATCCTCCACATCCACGTTTATGTAAAAAGATTTCAGCTCTTTCACCATGTCGGCCACTTTCGAATTACGTATATCACTCACATTTTCCTTGAACGTCGCTCCTTTGATCAACACCTTTGATGTCTTTACGTCTCCGTTGTACCTGATAATGTGCTGGATGATTTTCCTTGCCACATAGGTCGCCATGTCGTCATTGATATTCCTCCCTGCTAAAATCACCTGCGAACCGTAGCCCAGCTTCCTGGCTTTGTAAGTCAGGTAGTACGGGTCAACACCAATGCAGTGGCCACCGACAAGACCCGGCTGGAACTTCAAGAAGTTCCATTTCGTCCCGGCGGCCTCCAAAACCTCGTAGGTATTGATGTTCATCATGTCAAAAATTATGGACAGCTCGTTCATCAACGCTATATTCAGGTCGCGTTGTGTATTCTCGATAATTTTTGCGGCCTCTGCCACTTTTATGCTTGATGCTTTGTGCACACCAGCCGTTATGACCAATTCATATACATGAGCAATCTCATTCAGCGACTCATGGTCACAGCCCGCGACTACCTTTACAACATTTGCCAGGGTGTGTTTCTTGTCGCCTGGGTTAATACGCTCAGGTGAATAACCTAATTTGAAATCGGTGATGTTCTTAAGCCCTGATAATTTTTCAATAATGGGAAGGCAATCTTCTTCGGTGCAGCCCGGATATACGGTGGACTCAAACACAACATAGTCCCCTTTTTTTATAACCTTACCGATTGTCTCTGATGCCTTTTGTACCGGAATTAGATCAGGCACGTTATGGTCATCAACAGGCGTAGGAACCGCTACAACAAAAAAATTTGCATCACGCAAAACATCAAGAGAATTGGTAAAAACGATGTCGCAGCCTTCAAACGATTCGCTCGTCAATTCGTGGCTTGGATCAATTCCCTGCTTCATCAATTCAACGCGGTCGTCATTGATGTCAAACCCAATGACAGATAGTTTTTTTGCAAACTCAAGCGCGATTGGTAACCCTACGTAGCCGAGGCCTATCACGGCCAGTTTCTTCTCTTTCTCAACGAGCTCAGTATACATTTGATGTTTGTCGTTTTCGGTTATTTATGACTACTACTCACAAATTCCTTCGGCTGCTTCCTCCATTCTTCGGGTGAGAGCGACCTAAAATATTCGTACGTTATTTTAAAACCTTCTTTGCGATCCACGGTCGGCTGCCATCCCAATAATTTCTTTGCCTTTGTAATGTCGGGCTGTCGTTGTTTTGGATCATCGACAGGTAATGGTTTAAATATGATCTTTGACTTGTAGCCGGTTAACTCCAACACTTCCTTTGCAAAGTCAAGCAGAGAAATTTCTTCGGGGTTACCAATATTTACAGGCAGATGATAATCGCTCATGAGCAGGCGATAAATGCCCTCGATCAAATCATCCACAAAACAAAAACTTCTTGTCTGGGAACCGTCGCCAAAAACCGTGAGGTCTTCACCGCGCAAAGCCTGTCCAATAAAGGCAGGGAGCGCCCTGCCATCATTTAATCTCATCCGCGGCCCGTAGGTATTAAAAATGCGAACAATTCTCGTATCCACTCCATGAAAATTATGATAAGCCATCGTAATTGATTCCATAAACCGCTTCGCTTCATCATAAACCCCACGCGGTCCTACAGGATTAACATTGCCCCAATATTCTTCCGTCTGTGGATGCACTTGCGGGTCACCATACACTTCACTTGTTGACGCCACCAATATTCTTGATTTTTTTGCCAGGGCCAGCCCCAGGCAGTTGTGCGTGCCAAGGGCACCCACTTTTAGTGTTTGAATGGGAATCTTCAGATAATCGATGGGGCTTGCCGGTGAAGCGAAGTGAAGAATATAATCCAGGTTGCCCGAAATGTGAATGAATTTTGAAACATCGTGATGATAAAATTCAAATTGCTCCAGCTTGAAGAGGTGCTCAATATTGCGCAGATCTCCCGTGATCAAATTGTCGATGCCAACGACGCGGTAACCCTCCTTGATAAATCGATCACAAAGATGAGACCCCAGAAAGCCGGCGGCACCTGTTATTAAAATTCTTTTCATCCTAACATTTCTTCAGCATCAAGCGGAAATCAACCATTTTTATTTTTGACCAAAAGTTGGCGGATCTATTACTGCACAATTCTTCGTCCGATACTTTCATAATAAAATCCAAGCTCTTTCATTTGCGCCGGGTCGAAAACGTTTCTTCCATCGAAAATCACTTTGTTCTTCATCACCGAGGCCATTCTCTCAAAATCCGGTGTACGGAATTCACTCCATTCCGTAGCGATGACCAGTGCGTCGCAACCCTTGATGGCATCATACTGGCTGCTCGTAAGATCTATCTTACCGTTCAAAATTTGTTTTACATTATTCATCGCCTCGGGATCAAACGCCGTTATCGCAGCTCCCTCATTCAGTAACTCATTTATGATATACAGGGCAGGCGCTTCCCGTACATCGTCCGTGTTCGGCTTAAATGCCAACCCCCACAGTGCAATCTTCTTATTTTTTAGATCCTCATTAAAATACTTTTTTATTCTCGGGATGAGATTCACTTTTTGTTTCTCATTTACCTGCATCACAGCCTCTAATATCTTAAAGTTGTAATTCGCCTCCGCAGCTGATCTCACTAGTGCATGTACGTCTTTTGGGAAGCAACTTCCGCCATAGCCAATTCCCGGGAACAAAAAACGTTTGCCAATTCTTTCGTCGCTCCCAATCCCCCTGCGCACCATATCCACATCCGCTCCCAATTTCTCACAAAGGATAGCTATTTCATTCATGAACGAAATCTTTGTTGCCAGGAAAGAATTTGCCGCATACTTCGTCAGTTCGGCAGATCGCTCATCCATAAAAATAACCGGGTTACCCTGGCGTACAAACGGTGCATACAAATCGCTAAGAATTTTTTTTGCCTTTTCAGAGCTTGTGCCTATCACCACTCTGTCGGGTTTCATGAAATCTTCCACGGCCAGTCCTTCCCGCAAGAATTCAGGATTGGAAACAACGTCCACCTCACAGGCGCAGTTCGCATTAATCGCTTTTTGTACTTTTTCTGCTGTGCCCACCGGGACCGTACTTTTATCGACAATAACCTTGTACGTCTTTATTATTTTCCCAAGTTCTTCTGCAACCTTTAAAACAGCGGACAGGTCGGCCGAGCCGTCTTCGCCGGGAGGTGTCGGCAATCCGAGAAAGACCAGGAGTGCATCCTTTACACCCTCTGCAAGGCTAGTTGTAAATTTTAAGCGGCCTTCGCGTTGATTTCTTAAAAATAATTTTTCGAGCCCAGGTTCGTAAATGGTGATTTCGCCATTGGAAAGCTTTTTAATTTTTTCTACATCAATATCCACGCAGGTCACTGTATTGCCTGTTTCCGCAAAGCAGGTTCCTGTTACTAAGCCAACATACCCCGTTCCGATAACTGCAATTTTCATTTTTATTGTCCGTTTACGAACTGCAAAACTTTATAGGCGATGTAATTTAATTGTTCTTCATCCAACTCAGTATGCATGGGGAGAGAAATTACCCGTTCAGTGAGCCAATCCGTAACCGGCATGTGTAATGACGCTGTATTAAAATGCGAGAACATTTTTTGCCGATGTGCCGGCACCGGGTAATAGATCATGGATGGAATTTTTTCATCAGCGAGGAATTTGTTTAACTCATTTCGGTTAATATTTTCGAGAATAAGGGTGTACTGATGAAACACATGGGTGCTGTAGGGCGCTCTAAATGGAACTTTTATCTTATGACA
>VBAU01000032.1:1750-36625 GCA_005883855.1 Bacteroidota bacterium | reverse complement strand
AGCTTGAATATATTCATCCAGGTGTTTCAGTTTTTCATTGAGAACCGCCGCTTGTATGCTGTCTAGCCTGCTGTTGCAACCAACAAGATCATGGTAATATCTTTTGCTTTGCCCGTGATTCACAATCATCTTCAGCCGCGTGGCCAACTCGTCATCGTTCGTATAAAGAGCACCACCGTCTCCAAAAGCCGCTAGGTTTTTTGAGGGATAAAAAGACGTCGTGCCGATGGTTCCAATTGTACCTGTCTTCTTTTTTTTACCGTTGCTGAAAATGTACTCGGCCCCGATAGCCTGGGCGTTGTCCTCAACAACGTACAAATTGAACTCTCTTGCAATGGTCATGATCTCCTCCATATTTGCAGATTGTCCATATAAATGGACGGGCACAATCGCCTTTGTTTTGGGAGTGATTGCGTTGCGGACTGCAGATGGGTCAATACAAAATGTTTGTGGATCAACTTCTACAAATACAGGTGTGAGGTTTAATAGGGCGATCACTTCAGTCGTAGCGATGTATGTGAAGGAAGGGGTGATCACTTCATCGCCGGGTTTCAGCCCGAGAGCCAACATAGCTATCTGTAACGCGTCGGTTCCATTCGCGCATGGGATCACATGTTTTACATCAAGAAACTTAGCAAGGCTAATGGCAAACTCTTGTACAATTTTCCCATTGATAAAAGCCGAGCTGTCAATTACCTCTTTGATAGCAAAGTCTACTTCATTTTTTATTTTCTGATACTGCGTTTGCGTATCCACCATTTGAATCGGCTTCATTCAGGTCTTGATTTGGAGCGGCGCCCGCCCGAATGCCTCGCGGCGGGCGGGCAAAAATAATAAAATATAGGTAGGTTATTCGATTGCTTTTACTTTTGTTCAAAGCGAAAGTTTGACTGTTTTTTTTTACAATATTTTTCTATGGTTGTATGTTGCTGGCGTTAGGGTTGCGTCCATTTGGGATGTCAAAGCCAGAAAATGGTTGAGAGGAAGACAAAGAATCTTTGATAATATTCAATCTGCCATCGATTCGGGATCACAAACTATCTGGATCCATTGTTCTTCTCTAGGGGAGTTCGAACAAGGGCAGCCAGTAATTGAGAAAATCAAAGCGCTATTTCCTAATCTGAAAGTGATGGTCACTTTTTTTTCACCCTCAGGCTACGAGGTAAAAAAAAGTTATACCGGAGTCGATTATGTTTTTTACCTACCCATGGATTCCCGGAAAAATGCGCGAAAATTCTTAAGCTTAGTCAATCCCTGCATTGTCATTTTCATCAAATATGATTACTGGTATTATTATTTAGATGAAATTAAAAACAGAAAGATCAATTGTCTTCTGATCTCAGCTGTGTTCAGGACAGGTCAATCCTTTTTTAAATCGTACGGGGATTTGCAACGAAAGATGCTGCGTTGCTTCACGTACATCTTTGTGCAGAACGAGCAATCGAAAAGATTATTGAATACAATAAATATCCAAGATTGCAGCGTTGCTGGCGATACGAGATTTGACCGGGTAGCGGAGATTGCAGCTAAGTTTGAGCCTATTGCCATTGTTGAAGAGTTTGCAGGCAACGACAAATGTATTGTGGCCGGTAGCACATGGAAGGAGGATGAAGAAGTTTTACAAAAAGTTTTAGTCAAATTGAATGAGTCAAATCTAAAGCTGATCATCGCTCCCCACGAAATCGATGCGGTGCACCTGGGATATCTTGAAAAGCTTTTTCCAACATCAACGAAGTTTTCGAGCCTGGTTGCTGACCAACGAACCGGTTCGAATGATTCCCGCGTGAAATCATCAAGCAACATTCTTATCATTGACAATATTGGAATGCTTTCACGCTTGTACAAGTACGCCTATATCGCATATGTCGGTGGAGGATTTACCAAAGATGGAGTACACAACGTATTGGAAGCGGCGGTGTATGGAAAGCCTGTTGTGTTTGGATACCATTACAAAAAGTACAAGGAGGCCATTGATCTGGTTGACTGTGCCGGGGCAAAAACTTTTGTTGACGAAAACGAGTTGCATCAGGTTGTGGTCAAACTCCTCCACGATGAAGAAGATTACAGGCGCCGGTGCCTGGCTGCAAAAAAATATGTCCAGGAAAATGTTGGTGCAACAAAAAAAATTCTGAGTTACATCGAAGAGAAGCGCCTTTTGACGAGCTGATAAAAATGTCGCACGATCTCACTCTCTTTGTCCCACCCCAGTTTTACAACCAATTCCCTGTTGATCCAATATTCCGCTTCGGGATAGATGTGGAAGCTATTTATGGTTTTTATGCTGCGCTCGTACATCGGTTCGTCACCTCTGAAAAGTTCATTGATGAAAACGAAGCGATCATTAATTCCGATGGCCTTGCGAAGATCCTTTATTGGCTCATGTTTTAGCACTTCCACCACTTCGGTTTGCTCCTGTTTCAACCTGTCATTGAGCGATTCCCTTTGCATACTCACCATTTCATTTATCTCTTTGACTCCTTGTTGATGCGACAGCGTGGGGATTTCAAACAGGGGATCAAACAGCATTGACGATTCCCGCTTGCGCGATGAGTTTTTGTTTACTTGAAATGAATTTTCTTCTTCGGCAGCCATCGAATAATCTTCGACTTTGGAAGAAGTTCGTTCTGTAACTCCTTGCGCAATCGAAATATTCACTGTTTTGGGAAGCATCACAGCCACTTTTGAAGTGCCAAGGGTATGGTTGCCGCTCGCCTGTAACTGGTATAGCTCATTTTGGAGCATCTGAACCGTTACAAGCATTTGTGAAGGGCTGGCATTTTGTTCGCCTTGTTCTTTTAACTTGCTGATTAGGATCTGGATTCGTTCCATTGATTTAATTATTTTTGAATTGCTGATGGTTTGAAGGATTTACGGATTGCCGGAGACAAAAAAAATAAACACAAACTTTTTCTAGGAAAACCTGCCAGTTAATCCTTTTTATGATTGGTGAATCAGCGCTTTAAAGTTACAAACTGTTTGCCAATAAAGGCGTTGTGAACAACTTATTGAACAATCTTAACAATGTTTATTGAACCCCACATAACAGGCGAACGCCGGGGCTGGATAGAAGTGGTCTGTGGCTCTATGTTCTCGGGGAAGACCGAGGAGCTGATCCGCCGTTTGAAACGAGCGAAGATCGCCAACCTGAAAGTCGAAATCTTTAAGCCTGCTATGGACACTCGATATGATGAACTAAAGATCATCTCTCACGATACTAATGCGATTCAATCAACACCAATTGACAATTCTCAAAAAATCCTGTTGCTTTCTCAGGGGGCGGATGTGATAGGTATTGATGAGGCCCAATTTTTTGATGAAGAGTTGCCAAACGTTTGCGATGAACTTGCATTGCGCGGAGTCAGAGTCATCGTTGCCGGGCTTGATATGGATTATTTGGGTAACCCTTTCGGTCCGATGCCGAGCCTTATGGCAAAGGCCGATTTCGTGACAAAGGTGCACGCCATATGCGTAAAGTGTGGTAACATCGCTAACTATTCTTATCGAAAAGTACCCAATGACGACCAGGTAATGCTGGGGGAGTTGGATGTATACGAACCTCGGTGCCGTGTTTGCTATAACCAGGCAATGAATTGAAATCTCTCCGACACATATTTACCCTTTTCAAAAAGGACCTATTGCTAGAGATCCGGCAGCAATACAGTTTTTATGGTGTCTTGTTATATATTGCCGCTACGATTTTTGTATTGTATATGGCGCTTGAGACACCTGAAAGCAATGTCTGGAACGGATTGTTTTGGGTGATACAACTTTTTATATCTATCAACGCAGTTGCTAAAAGTTTTCTGCAGGAAAGCCGGGGCCGGATGCTGTATTTTTATTCTATTGCCGGACCAAGGGATTTTGTTTTAGCCAAGCTGATGTTTAATTCTCTGCTCATGCTGCTGATGAGTTTACTCAGCCTGGCGCTATTCAGTTTGTTTCTCGGCAGTCCTATAGAGAAGGCCGGCGTTTTTATCGGGCTTGTTTTGCTGGGAGGATGGAGCCTGAGCCTTGTCTTTACTTTTTTGGCCGCCATTGCTGCCAAGGCGCAACAAAATGCCGCGATCATGGCTATCCTCGGTTTTCCCATTATCATTCCGCAGTTACTTCTTCTAATGCGCTTGTCAAATGCAGCATTTAACGAAACAATGCGTGTTCCTGTAACAACAGTTTTGCTATTGGTCGCGCTCGATGCTATGGTGATTCTTCTTGCTGTTATCCTTTTTCCTTTTTTGTGGAAAGACTGAAGGATAATGAATAATGAAAGGGAATGTCAACGAAGAATGGCCCCACAGTTCTTTATTCCTTATTCAATAATCCTTGTTCATTATTCAATCCTCCTTATTTTTGCTCCGCTTTTTTAAAAACGATTGCTCCTCGTCAACAAGACTCCTGTGGATGCTCAACACGTATGCGTAAATCCTGGTGGAAAATATTATGTGCGGTTTTACTGGTCTACACTTTCATAGCTGGTTTTTTGATGGATGTTCCCCGGTTACCAGCCTTATCAGAAACAATTCGCAATCTTTATTTCCACGTTTGTATGTGGTTCTGCATGATGATTCTTTTCACGGTGTCGGTTGTGTATGCTGTCAGATATTTGCGAACGAATAATCTGGCAGATGACATTTATAGCCGTCAGTATGCGACAGTGGGAATCGTGTTTGGTGTACTGGGCTACGCGACAGGGGCAATTTGGATGAGCTATACATGGGCAGATCCGAATAACAACTCATTTCAATCCTTCAATGCAGTCGCTCGAGAGCCAAAACTTATCGGCGCTGCGATTGCACTGCTGATTTATTTTGCATACATGGTGCTTCGCGATTCAATTTCAGACATGGATAAACGAGCGAGGATAACAGCCGTGTATAACATATTTGCTTACGCCCTTTTGTTTCCCACCATTTGGATCATTCCAAGATTATTGCCCAGGGATACAAACGACATCGATAATCGCATGCGGCTTGTATTTTACCCGGCCGTCATCGGCTGGTCGTTGTTGGGTGTGTGGATCACGTCTCTAAAAATTCGATTGAACCTGCTCAAAGAAAAAAGCCTGCTGCAATGAGAATTATAAAAACGTTGTTGCTGTTTGTAACCTCCTTGTTGTCGAGCGCATTAATCTATGCCCAGCAGGAGGAAAAAGCTGATATGGCAGATACGATGCGCAGTAATGGAAGAATTTATGTGGTTGTGGCAGTGGTCGTAGTCATTTTACTTGGACTCATACTTTATTTGATACGACTCGACAGAAAGATCAGCAGAATGGAAAGCGATAAGGAAAGCAAATAAAGTGAAATATCAAACATTTTACAAAACTCAAGTATATGTCTTTCGTGAGGCCTCTTATGAACCCCCCAAAGTCATTAATCAAGAAACCATATAAAAAGTAACTCATGTCAGAGAAGCACTATAGTTTTTTTGAAAACGTAAATAAAGCCTTTGATAAAGCCGCGGCTTTTACAAAGTGGGACCCTGGAGTATTGGAACAAATCAAGGAATGCAACGCCGTGTATCAAATGAAGTTCCCGGTAAAAATGGATGATGGAAGAATTGAAGTGATAGAAGCGTACCGGGTCCAGCATTCGCAACACAAAACTCCGTGCAAGGGAGGGATTCGGTTTGCAGC
This sequence comes from Bacteroidota bacterium, assembly GCA_005883855.1. GTDB lineage: Bacteria > Bacteroidota > Bacteroidia > Chitinophagales > Chitinophagaceae > VBAU01. The sequence continues at coordinate 30,993 of VBAU01000032.1, read as the reverse complement.
TGAAGTAAACCAGGATGAGGTAATGGCCCTCGCCGCGTTGATGACTTACAAGTGCGCCATTGTGAACGTTCCGTTTGGCGGTGGCAAGGGTGGAATCAAAGTTGATCCTAAAAAATATTCTGCTTACGAGTTGGAAAAAATCACTCGACGCTACACAGCAGAATTGATAAAGAAGAATTTTATTGGTCCGGGTACAGATGTGCCAGCCCCTGACTATGGGACCGGTGAGCGAGAGATGTCCTGGATTCTGGACACCTACTCAAGCTTACGCCCGGGCGAAATTGATGCCGCAGGTTGTGTAACGGGTAAGCCCGTGACCCAGGGAGGTGTTCGTGGTCGGCGGGAGGCTACAGGTCTTGGGGTATTTTTTGGATTGAGGCAAGTTTGCTGCATGCCCGACGTTATGAAGAAAGTTGGAGTAAGCGTGGGCGTTGAAGGGAAACGCGTAGTTGTGCAGGGCTTGGGAAATGTGGGGTACCATACGGCGAAATTCTTCCAGGATGCCGGAGCCAAAATCATTGGTCTTGCCGAATACGAGGGAGCGATTTATAATGAGGAAGGGTTGGACGTTGACGATGTTTTTCAAAATCGTAGAAAGACAGGTACTATCCTGAATTTCCCGGGCGCTAAAAATTTTGCGAAAAACGCGGATGCTTTGGAAATGGATTGTGAAATCCTGATTCCTGCGGCTCTCGAAAACGTTATTGATGAAGAAAATGCTCCAAAGGTGAAAGCAAAAATAATCGGCGAGGCAGCCAATGGGCCCTTAACTCCGGAGGCGGATGAAATATTTGCCCAGAAAGGAACACTTGTTGTACCGGACATGTACTTAAATGCGGGAGGTGTGACGGTTTCGTATTTTGAATGGCTGAAAAATCTAAGCCATGTTCGTTACGGACGCATGGAAAAAAGGTTTACTGAAAACATGAATGCTCATATCATTGGTCAAATCGAGGCACTGAGTGGTAAAAAAATAGATTTGGAAGAGAAAGAATTTATCATGCATGGCGCTGATGAGGTGGACCTCGTTTATAGCGGTCTTGAGGAAACCATGATAACAGCCACTCGTGAAATTGTGGAGGTATGGAAAAGCAATCCGCAAATTCCGGATATGCGTACGGCCGCATTCGTTGTGGCCATTAATAAGGTAGGAACCAGTTATGCAGAGTTGGGAATATTCCCTTAAGCCTATGTATGCAAAATTTAATACGAGCCATTCATCACTTGAATGGCTTTTTCGCTTACACAAATCGTCCAAATCGTTGACAAAACTTCCTACTTTCGCCTTCTAAAAAACATTTGATCATGAAGAAAATATTTTTTGGTTTGCTGGCTTTCGTGTCTTTGTCGACGCAGGCACAAACCGCGGATGAAGTCATTCAAAAATATGCGAAGGCGATGGGTGGACTTGACAACTTTAATAAGGTAAAGACCGCTAAGATGAGCGGTACGGTTTCAGCGCAGGGCATGGACCTCCCGGTCACCATTCAGATCATCAATGGGAAAGCAATGAGATCGGACGTCGAGGTCATGGGTCAGTCGGTTACAACTTCATACAAAGACGGGAAAGGCTGGAAGATTAATCCTTTTGCAGGTGCCGCAACGGCGACAGACGCTACGGCCCCGGAACTAAGTGATATGAAAACACAAAGTTCTTTAGCCAGCCAATTGATGGATTATAAAGCCCGCGGATGTAAAGTTGAGCTGCAAGGCCAGGAAGATGTTAGCGGTGCGAAGGCTTATAAGATCAAGCTTACTGAAGCCGACAACAAGGAAACCACTTACTATGTCGACGCAACCAGTTTCATGGCAGTCAAGGTGGTTGGAAAGAGAAACCTGATGGGCCAGGACATGGAAATCGAAACATATTTGAATGATCCAAAAGAGTTTGGAGGGGTTAAGTTTAACACGGCCATTGTACAGAAATCAGGTGGACAAACCTTCCAGGAAATTCATTTCGATAAGGTCGAATTGAATGTCCCGGTAGATGAAAAGATTTTCGACAAGCAGTAAAAGTATCCCGCCGCTCAACGGGATTTTTGTTTCGGTAAAAGGCTCGGACAAAAGGACCTGAGGAGCGTTCCGAGCCCGCAAACGAAGCTGTACGCACAAGTGCACGCAGGCACAATTAGTCAATCAAAGCAGGTAAAAAATTCCATATGAATAGACATGCTCAATTTTCTCCATGTTGGGCATTTTTTATTTCTTTGAGTGAATGAACCGCAAACACAAGCATTATTCACCCCAAATCATTAATAGCCCGAACTGGCTTCCGTTGTTGATTATTTTTCTTGTTCTCTCTGCAAGATTAATTGCTCAGCCCAGAACCGATAGTTTTTTGATGACCATTCTCGCGAATAATAAAAATGAAATTTTTCAGCAGGTGCTGCGCGATCCTCAAACCTATCGCCTTCAGATTATTTACACGCAAATAAACAGGGATAAGCGCAATACGCCATCCTTTAAGAATTACTACTTCAATTACGATCCTGACTTGTACTTTAACCCTGCCTCGACGGTAAAGCTGCCTTTGGCATTTTTGTCTTTGGAAAAATTGAACAAAATGCGTATTGATGGTGTGACAAAGTTCTCCGCAATGCAATTTGACAGCAGTTATGAGAAACAAGTCAAATTGCATTCGGACAGCACCTGCCAAAACCGCCTCCCTTCCATCGCGCATTTTATTAAAAAAGCGTTGCTAGTTAGCGATAACGATGCCTACAACCGCATGTACCAGTTTGTTGGGCAACAAACGATCAACCGGTCTTTACGCGAGAAAGGCTATACCGACATGCGCATCACCCGGCAATTTATGGGATTCACCCCGGAACAAAACCGTCACACAAATCCAATAAGATTTATCGGGGACGATAGCCGGCTGATCTATCTTCAACCTGCCGCTTACAATCCCGATTCGTTTTATTTCCCTCATGAAGTTAAAATCGGCAAGGCTCATTTTGATAGTAACGACAGGCTGGTTAATGAACCAATCGATTTTACTTATGCCAACAATCTGTCAATCGAAGATTTGCAGCAGTTGCTACAATCGGTTTTATTTCCGGAATCGGTTTCTAAGGGCCAGCGATTTGACTTTACAAAAGATGATTACAATTTTTTGTATCAATACCTATCTCAATTTCCTTCAGAGACCAATTATCCTAAATACGACAGCAGTAAATATTACGACAGCTACGTAAAATTTTTTTTCAAGTATGGTTCCCACCAGATGCCCCCGGGCGTTCGTGTTTTCAATAAAGTGGGGTGGGCATATGGTTTCCTCACCGACGTTTCATATGTCGCAGACTTTGCCAACAAGGTGGAATTTATGTTGACGGCAACGGTTTATGTGAATAGCGACGGGATACTTAATGATAATAAGTATGATTACGACACTATCGGTTATCCATTCCTTTACCAGTTGGGACAGACGGTATATCAATATGAGTTAAGGCGTAATCGCCGTTATCCACCCCAACTTTCACGGTTCCAAATTGAGTACGAAAAAAGAGACCCGAGCGATAATCGCCCATTGGTTCGCGAGGTAGATAATTGACCCATTTTTCATTGGGGAAACAGGGTCATTATTCATAGCAAACGGCTACTTATTAACACCTGCCCGGGAAAGATTTTGACGTATGAGAAATAGTGCTATATTCATCATTAATTTAACAAGACTCCCATTCAAATTCAAAACTCAAAAAACATGGCAACAAAAAAAGCAAAGAAGGCAACGAAGAAAGTTGCTAAAAAAGCTAAACCCAAAAAAGCTGCACCTAAAAAAGTTGTGAAAAAAGCTGCTCCAAAAAAGAAACGTAAGCCGAACCCTGCATTCATGAGGCCACTCACGCCAAGTGGCGATCTGGCAGCAGTTATCGGAAATAAACCCGTTCCTCGCACGGAGGCCGTGAAAAAAATGTGGGAATACATCCGGAAAAATAATTTGCAAGATGCGAAGAATAGACGCATGATCAATGCCGATGGTAATTTGAAAGCTGTGTTCGCTGGAAAGGGCCAGGTGTCTATGTTTGATATGGCAAAGCATCTTTCAAAGCATTTGAAATAAGCAATGACGATTTGCATAAAACATTTAAGGGCATCGTTTGATGCCCTTTTTTATTGAACCGATTCATCATGTTAGTGAAAAGAAGCCTGCACTGTGTCGGTTTAGGTATTGCTACTTAAATTCGATCTCCTCACGCGTTCTGTAGTTTACAGTTTTCCCGTTTGCCAGAGCAGGTACCCATCGCGATTTTTTAATTATTCTGATTGCTTCATTATTCAACGCTGCCTTATCTGACCTATAAATCTTTATATTGGTTGGAGTGGGGTCATCTTTATTAACGGTGAATTCAACGATCACCGTTCCGGGTAGGCCGACATGCCGCATCTCTTTTTTAAGAAATGCTTCCCAGGCCGACAGGCCGCCCATCGGTGCAGGATGCACCTCAGCTTCTCTAAATGTGACTGAATCCACGTATCCATATGTGGCGACATCAGTTTGAGAATACCCTTTGCCGAAAACTAAAACGAGCAGAAGAAGTGTGATCACTTTCATAAAAACGCTTTCTGGAAATTAACGAAAATACCTATAATGAAAAATTGAAAGATTGGGGTAATTTGAACGTCGCCTTAATGGCTCACGCCCCCAATTGCATTACTCATTTCCGATTACCTTTACCATCTATGAATCGTATTGATCGTCTCTCGGCAATTCTGATTCAGCTTCAATCGAGGCGACTGGTAAAAGCTCGGGAAATTGCAGATAGATTTTCTATCAGCTTACGCACGGTATACCGCGATGTACATGCACTCGAAGAAGGAGGTGTGCCGGTAATTGGCGAAGCTGGTACAGGTTATCGGTTAATGGAGGGATACAAACTACCACCTGTGATGTTTAACGAGGACGAAGCATCAGCATTGCTAACTGCGGCAAAGCTGGTCCAGTCAAAGACCGACGCAAGCATTTCCAAACATTATACCTCTGCACTCGACAAGATTAAGGCTATACTCAGACATTCGGAAAAAGACCACATCGAGGAAATTGATCAGCATATCGCCGTGATGAATCATCCTGCCATTGTTCACGAACCGCGCGAAGAATTACATCTTCACCCATTACTGAGAGCGATTAGCAAGTCATCGGTCATTGAAATTGATTACACATCTCTTGAAAAGAAGGAAACCACCACACGTAAGGTCGAGCCAGTCGGTATTTATTACCTGGGCAGCCATTGGTATCTTATTGCATTTTGTCGACTGAGGAATGACTATCGGAATTTCCGTACGGACCAAATTGACAAGCTGGTTTTTACAGAAGAAACGTTTTCAAAAACACATCCATCGCTACAGAGTTTTATTAGCCAGATGTCTTCCGAGAGAGAAGTACACAAGGTTGTACTCGATGTTGAAGCGAACATTGTGAAACACCTGGGGGAACAGAAGTACTACAATGGATTTGTCAAAGAAGAAAGCATGGGCGAATATGTGCGCATGACTTTTTTGACGGGGTCTTTGATGGGGTTTTCACGATGGTTCATGTTATTTGGCGATCATGCCAAAATTGTTGAACCCGTAAGGCTCAATGAGATTGTAGCCGAGACCGCAGAAAATATTTTAAGAAAATTGGAACAAACTCAGATGCTGCTGACATAGGGCTGTCACTAGTGGGTTGTTGCTTTGTGGTACAAAACAAAACACGATGACATTCATTGAATTTTTTAAGCGGCAGTTTATGGATGAGGCTACGACTACCCGAAAAATGCTGGCCCGGGTTCCAGAAGATCAGTTCGACTACAAGCCTCACGCGAAAAGTATGGATATGAAAAGGCTGGCCACACACATCGCTGATCTGCCCGGCTGGATATCCATGACGTTTAATACGGATGAAATTGATTTCGCCCAGCCCTACGAGCAACCGGTTATCAACAGCCGTGCAGACCTCATCTCTTATTTTGAAAAGCGCTACGCGGAAGGGTTAGCAACGCTTATACCTGAGAATGAAAAACAGTTGGAGAAACCATGGACGTTAAGAAATGGGGCTACAATTTATGCGACCAATCCTAAAATTGAAGTGCTCCGGATGTCATTGAGTCAGCAGATACACCACCGTGCACAACTGGGAGTATATCTGCGGTTATTAGGTATTCCGATTCCAGGAAGTTATGGTCCGAGTGCTGATGAAAATAGTTTTAACTAAATAATTCGTTGGCGTATGATCATGCGAAACTTCGTCAAATGGACCTGCTTCATCATTTGCTCGATCCTACTGGAATTCCAGGATTCTACGAACTAACCTTCTCCGCCCATGAATTACTCATGAGCTTTTTTATTGACGAAGCCACTGCACCATTTATGCAACCACCTGCAAGACTTTCTTGCTAGCCGGCTCCTTTTTATACTCGTCCTGGAAGACAACTTCAGCCTTTGTGATCCATGAGAATCCAAAGGAGGCGAGAGCAAGTGACTCGAGCCAGAAAACAAGGTGAAGATTCGCATCTATATTAAATATCTGGCAAAGGGCGATGCCAGCGATACAAAGAATCATGAGGATGCCACAAACGAGGTAAACCTTGTTCCGGTTCTTTTTTTGCTTTGTCGGATGTGGGCTGCTTTTTCTAAACAGGTAGAGGGAAAAAAAGATAAATACGGAAAAGAGCAAAAATGAAAAAACGAAATGCGAGTAGTGAACAAATGTATTCTTGCTCGTGGTTGGAAAAAGTGCTACTCCAAGGGCAAATGCGCATCCAAGGTTCGCGGCGATGCTATCAATGCGTGCATAACCCTTGTAAGATACAAGAAAAAAAGCCAGGGAGAACAGCACGCCCACAAGAATGTCACCGGCAGTTGAGTTATCGTAATAATCGCTGATAGAATATTCCAGTCTAAATGAATTCTCAGCGATAAGCTTGCCAATGACGAGAAGAATCGGAAGCGATATGCCTGCCGCTCCAATCAAAATTCTCAAAGTGTAGTAAGGAATGATCTGGTCGTTGGCGTTACCAGCTCTTTTCGTTTCTGTTAGCTCCCCGGGCATACGCAGGAATTCCGTTGTTAATTAAATGAGGCAAAAAATTATGTTGCTAAGTTACTTCATTATTTCCGCGGCATCGAGGGTCTCACTTCTATTTTGCTTGGAAGAGTTCGTGGGTTCATTTTTAAAAGGTCGAGTACGATCTGCCCAATATCTTCCGGTTGTATCTTCCATGAGTCACTCTCATTTGGAACATGGTCATTAAAGTAAGTAGCAACGGAACCTGGCATTATCGTGCAGACCTTTATGCCGTATTTTCTAAGGTCTAACATGATGGCCTGGCTAAAACCAACCAGTCCGAACTTGCTTGCGTTGTAAGCGGCGCCGTTTTCAAAAAAATTTGCGCCCGCAAGGCTGGCGATGGTGATGACATATCCTTTTGAATTCTTCAATGCCTCCACGCTGGCTCTTACAGTATTGAAAACACCCGTCAGGTTGGTGTCAATGGTTTCTTTCCAGTCTTTTTCTGTAATCGTGTCAATTGGCGCAAAGTGGCCTACCCCGGCATTCGCAACTACTACATCCAACTTCCCGAAATAGTCAACAACTGCCTTTACAGCTTTGATTTCCGACGCGAGAGAAGTTACATTCGATTCCAACGCCAACACCCTTAAAGCATCATTACTCAGCGACTGGGCAGCCTCCTTTGCCGAGCTAATACTTCTACTTGTGATCGCCACCCTAATTCCATTATCGACTAAAGTTTTCGCAATGCCGAAGCCAATACCCTTGCTTCCCCCAGTTATGTAGGCGACTTTACTGTTGAGATTACTCATAAGTTTCGCTTTGAAAAATTTTAAATATCACAAAATAAAATAAAGTTAAAAGAGAGAGTTGGAGAATCACAAATGGGAGCCGTTAAAAGATAAAAAAAAGCGATGCTTAGCATCGCCTTTTCGTTTTTGCATAGGGCTATTAATAACGTCCATTCTTTTTGTCACGATGTCTACCGTATAGATAGCCACCTGCTGCTCCGGCTGCACCACCAATCACCGCACCTTTCGCACGATGATGATCCTTACTCAACACGGCGCCCAGAACAGCGCCCGAAGCTGCACCAATCGCGGTCCCTTTAGCGGCACTGCTCCAGCCTTTCTTTTTCACAACCGTTGAACGCGAAGGATTATTTGATTTACTCACGTACGTGCGGGAATGATAACCAACCCTTGTTCCGTTGCCATGATATGGGGACGAATATCTCACGCCACCGGAAGGATAATTATTGTATACCGCCGTATCGGTGGGGTAGCTATTTGAATCGGTTTGAGCCGTCTTTTGTTTGCATGTAGCAAATAAAAAAGTCGCTGACATTATTATAAGAGTCTGTTTCATATTCACAGTTTTCGGGTGAAACACTATAATGTTTTCAATGACCATGCCATGACCACTATAAGAGTCTATAAAATATCAAGTGCACTGATAGCCTTGTTGTTTCATATCAGTCACATGTATAAACTGTGAAAATATCCATTAGTGAAATCTTCCAATTGTGGAAATGGACGGGAAAGAAATAGCAGCGGTTATTTTTTTGTTGGCTGGTGCATCATGGTCGTGTTGATAATGCCCTGCACAACCTTAGGAGATTCTTCTTCCACAAGACGGCTGTGTATAGCGGGATTGTTCACCCAGGAGTTACTGCCATCGTTGGCTACGACCATTTTACCCTTTTCTATTTTATACCAGGGCTTATATCCCTTCGCTGCAACTAGCACGGCTGTTTCATCCCAACTCATACGTCCCGCGCTATCTTCCGCGCTCATCGGGATGCAAATTCGGAACACATCTTTTACCGGGCTGTTTTTGATTGACTCATTTTTAACAAGAGGTAACCCTGTTTTTATTTTCATTCCGATTTCAAATCCGCTCAACAACACAGGTGTAGGCCAATTGTTGAAAACTAGTTGGGACGCCGGCGCATCGCGATTCACATTGAATTCGCTGCCCGATGGAAATCTGCCAGCCATGCACACTAACTGTTTTACTTTTTGCCTGATTAATTCCTTGCCGCTCAACTTCGAGTACTTGTCGGGCTCCGAATTCATCAGGTTGTATAGATTCGTAAGGAAGCCTGTAGTTACAATGGTTACTCTTTTGTTTGGTTGCGCCGAAAGTATTTTTCTGTAGACTTCAGTTGCGTCCGGCACTTGATCGTTCGTTTTTATCTTGTGCGGGTATCTCGATATCAAAGTATCACTCCAATGCTGCCAATCTTTTAGTTCGAGTGCTTTGTCTTTGGGTACACCGATGGGCAAATCGGGCCTCCGAAAATAAGTGTTGAATACATTGAACACTGCTGCTACTCCTTCATATTTGGTACTGGCTACCGTAGCCAGGATTTTCACATACCCGCTGTCTGCAAAGGCATGCAACAGAGTGATGGCGCCTACATCATCGTAATCAGGACCCATGTCGCTATCAAAAATGATTACAACAGGTTTATTTTTTTGAGCGATTAAAGAAGTAGAGCCCATCAGCAGGCAAAGGCAAAAAACTATCTTGTAAAGTCTCATGTTTTATGGGCTTAACAAATTGTTCCGGATAGGATCTTTATTAGTTTTTCAGCATCAATATTTCCTCCTGAGATTACACAAACAATTTTTCCTGTGCCAGCTTTTCCAGTCAGCGCCGCTGCAAGTGAAGAGCCACCGGCGCCTTCCGCAATGATGCGGTTTCTTTCCATTAATAATTTGATTGCTTCGGCAATTTTTTCCAAACTCAAGACGATCGATTTGTCAACGAGCCTGCTCACGAGTGGCCACATTTCCGGAAGTATGTTACTGCTCCCCATCCCATCGACAAAGCTGGGAGTGTATTCCACTTTAACGGGCATGCCTGCTTCCAATGATGGAGCAAGGGGCGCCGCTGTCTCCACTTCAGACGCATAAATTTTTACATGCGGTTGTACCGATTTTATTGCAGATGCAATGCCACTTATCAGGCCCCCGCCGCCATAGGGTACAATTACCGCGTCCAATTCGGGAAGATCCTCTACTATTTCCAAACCAATTGTTCCGTTGCCAGCGATCACATTTGAATCAGCGACGGGATGAATGAACAATCCATTGATGCCGGGGAACTCCCTCGTCATAATCACTTGCCACCACTCGTCAAATGGGATCTTAATGAATTTTGCACCAAGTCTGGTGATGGCATCCAACTTTGTTTGGGGCGCATGATCAGGAACAATCACAGTACATGGGATATTCAGCATTCTTGCATTCCAAGCTACACCCTGCGCCATGTTGCCGGCGCTGGCAGTGTATACTCCTTCCTTCAAAAGGGAACCATCGGCCGCCTCCATTGCGTTGCCTGCTCCTCTTAATTTGAATGAACCGATTGGTTGAAGATTTTCAGGCTTCAAATAAATTTCTCCTGGAAACTCATCATAATAAAAACGGAGCAGGGGAGTGCGTATTACCTTGCCACTAATTCGTTTCTGTGCGTTTCGAATATCTTCAAGAGATACTGAAATGTGTTTTTGTTCGGTGATCATTTATTCGGTTTAATGCCATTTATTTTTTGATAAATATGCCAGGCCGAAAAAATATCTTCAACCGCAATTCCCAGCGATTTAAAAATAGTGATTTGCTCGTTGCTCTCTCTTCCTTTTTTAGATGTGGTAAGCACTTCGCCCAACTCAGCTTTCACGTGATCATCTGTGATGGCGCCTTCCTTCTTAGGAATGAGAAAGTCTCCAGCCTCATTAAAAATCGACTCGTACCGGTCGGTAAACAGTGTCGCTCGTACAATGGCGGCCGTGTCCAACTCTCGTGAAAAAGGCGTGCTCGAGCCAACAGCATTGATGTGGGAACCCCTGGAGATCCAGTCACCCATCACAAGTGCTTCTGGTGAAGAAGTGACCGTACAAATAATGTCGGCATTTTCGACCGCTTGCTGCGCCGTTTTTGTTACCTGGACGGGGATGTCGCGTTGTGCGCTTATTTTTTTGCGGAGCGCTTCCGCATTGGCTTCATTTCTGTTCCAAATCCAAATCTCTTTTATTTCTCTCACAAGCAATATTGACTCGATATGCCTCTGCGCCTGTTCGCCCGCGCCAATAATGGCAAGCCGTTCAGAATTTTCCCTTGACAGTACCCGAGTGGCCAATGCGCTGACCGCAGCCGTCCGAATAGCTGTTATCTCAGTGGCATCGAACAGCATTAGCGGCTGACCGTGCTTTGCATCAAACAGAACTACGACTCCCTGGTGTGAAGGATACCCGGAATTTTTGTTCGCATGAAACACAGTAATCAATTTAATTCCCATTACACCTGGGCCTTCGGCATATCCTGGCATCATTCCTAATAACCCGGTCTTGTCAGGGAGGCACATGATGGATCGCAAAGGCTGCAAACATTCACCATTTGCCAACGCCCGGAAAGTCGACTCCATTACGTCAATGCATTCTTGCATAGGAAGCAATGCAGCAATTTCTTCTTTGCCGATAAAAGAGGGATTCATGAAAGATTATTGTACACCGTGACGGCAGTACATAAAGATAGATTTTTTGTAACGCTGAGAGGCTAATGTCATCTATTTCGCCGGCCCTCTCCTGACACTCGAGAAGGAAAGCCCAGCCGGGAAATTATCACTTCAACGATTTTATCAGGTTCATCTAAGATGTCGACTGTTATAGCTTCAGTGGGTATCTCCAGCGCTTCGAATTGCGAAGCCAATAATGCTGCAGGCATAAAATGATCTCTTCGCAACTTCATGCGTTTTTCAATCAGGTCGAAACCGCCGCGAAGAATCACCCAAAAGACGGGCACCCTTAGTCCAGCCGTCAACACCTTTCTATATTTTTCTTTGAGCGCAGAGCACGCGATGATGGCACCTTTATTTGTCCCCTGTTCTTTTGCAATTTCATTGATCCTTGCTAACCATTCTGCCCTATCGCTGTCGTTTAATGGTTGACCTGCTCTCATTTTTTCTATGGTCCTGGGAGGATGAAAATCATCTCCATCAAAAAAAGGAATTCCTGTTTTGCTTGACAGCTTAACTCCAATTGTCGTCTTTCCAGATCCGGAAACACCCATAATATAAATAATGATCGGTCCCATATTCCAAACGGACAACATTGTAAGCTACGATTACAAAATGCAATAGTAGATAGATCAATCCTGTCTTTCAATTATCTTTGTCAACCTTCGAATATACTGAGCAAACAAGCAAACGGACATGAAGATTTCATACAAATGGTTGAGTGAATATATTCCTGCAATTCCCGAACCGGAAAGATTGAGCCGCATTCTCACTTCAATCGGATTAGAAGTGGAGGATTTCTACAAATACGAGGAAGTTAAGGGCGGACTTGAAGGTCTCGTGCTCGGCGAAGTGCTAACTTGTGAGAAACATCCAAACGCGGATAAGCTGACATTAACGACAGTTGACGTGAATGGGTCGGTGCCTTTGCGGATCGTTTGTGGAGCTCCCAATGTTGCCGTGGGGCAAAAAGTAATTGTAGCGAAACCAGGCACCACAATTTTTCCAACTAAAGGTGAACCGTTGACTATGAAAGTCGCCAACATTCGCGGCGAGGAAAGCCAGGGAATGATCTGCGCGGAAGATGAAATCGGTCTTGGTACGTCACATCAAGGGATCCTAGTTCTGGACAAAGAAGCCAAACCGGGAACTCCAGCTGCCGAATATTTTCAATTGTATGAAGACTGGGTTTATGAGATTGGAGTAACGCCGAACCGAATGGACGCGATGAGTCACTGGGGCATTTCAAGGGATGTGTGTGCGTATCTCGTCTTCCCAATAGCAACGCGTTTCGCGTGGACAATAACTCTTTACCTGTTCGGGTGACAATCGAAAACACGGACGCTTGTCGGCGTTACTCCGGAGTAAGCATCGCCAATATATCGATCGCTGAATCTCCTTTATGGATGCAGCAAAGATTAAAAGCAATTGGAGTTAGGCCGATCAATAACATTGTTGATGTGACAAATTACATCCAATACGAAACTGGCCAGCCACTTCATGCTTTTGACGCTGATGAGCTGAGGGATCGCCAAATAATTGTAAAAAATTTGACTGAAGGGACTGAATTTGTTACCCTTGATGAGAAGAAAAGAAAATTGAGTTCTGAAGACCTGATGATTTGCGATGCAAAAGAAGGTATTTGTATCGCTGGGGTGTTTGGTGGCCTGCATAGCGGCGTAACGGACAAAACCAGGAACATTTTCCTTGAGAGTGCATGGTTTAATCCCGTCGATATCCGCAGAACTTCTTTTCGTCACGGGTTGCGTACGGATGCGGCTACTCGATTTGAAAAAGGAACTGATATTGGCAATACGGCAAATGTGCTTAAGCGAGCTTCGATGATGATCAAGGAAATCTGCGGAGGTGAGATTGCCTCAGACATTGTGGATGTGTATCCCAATCCAAAAGAAAAAGTGCAAGTGGCGTTGAGATACCATTACTTGAAAAAACTTTCCGGAAAAAATTACCACCCTGATACTGTAAAGGAAATTTTAGGTGTGCTTGGATTTGACATCATCAAGGAAGGAATGGATGAGTTGGTCGTGGCGGCACCTTTGCACAAGCCTGATATCTTACTGCCTGCCGATGTAGTTGAAGAAATTATCCGTATTGATGGTTTGGATAATATAGAAATACCGAGCTTCATTACGATGACTCCTTCGGTGGAGGAAAATTATGCCGCCGAAACATTGCGGGAAAAGTGCGCAAATTATTTGGTAGGCCTCGGTTTTAACGAGATTGTTACGAATTCAATTACTAATGAGGCTTATTTTGAAGAAATGGAATTGCAGGAGTCAGTCAAAATGCTGAATAGCCTGAGTGCTGGCCTAAATACAATGCGTCCATCCATGCTCGAAACCGGACTAGAAGCAGTGGCCTATAATTTAAACCGAAAAAATAACGATCTGAAGTTTTTTGATTTTGGAAGGACCTATAACAAGCAAGGCAGCGGCAAGTATTATGAAACGGAACATTTATGTATTTACATCACTGGCAGTGTCATTGAAACTGGCTGGAGAGATAAAAATACCAAAGCGGATTTTTTCTATTTAAAGGGTGTCACAGTTTCTTCGCTGAAACTACTGGGAGTTCAGCCTGATGGTTTTGAACTGCTCACTCACAAAAAATTGTTGAATGCTTTACAAGTCAGGATCAATGGATCGATTATGGTCCAGTTAGGAGAAGTCAATAATTCTTTACGTGGTCGGTTTGATATTAAACAGCCTGTTTTTTTTGCTGATATTAATTGGAACGCCTTACGCGTGCAAGCCGAGCACACACAAATTAAAATAGAGGACGTTCCAAAGTTTCCCGTGGTGTTTAGGGATTTGGCCATTATAGTTTCGAGAGAAGTGAAATATGAACAGGCAGAGAGTGTCGTGAAAAAATTGAAATTGGATGATCTGAGCGGCATTAAACTGTTCGATGTTTTTGAGAGTGAGAAATTGGGTGAGGGTAAAAAATCAATGGCCATCAACTTCACTTTCTTAGACAAAGAGAAAACTCTTACGGATACAGAAACCGATGGGATGATGAATAAGATTATGGCTGCTCTTGAAAGAGAGCTTGGTGCTGAAATACGGAAATGAAATCCACGTGTTGAATATTCAAAATCAAAATTCATTGAATTCACTATGTCAGACCTGGACGTTCATATCAAGAGGATTCAGGAAAAACTTGAGCGATTATTGAAGCAGTACAATGATCTGCAGAAGGAAAATAATCTCCTGAAGAAAGAAATAGAAAGAGCATCAAGGCAGGCGGCCGTAAATCAACAAACAATTGAGACCTTGAAACAACAGGTCGAAGTGTTGAAAATAAGTTCCGGCAATTGGGATGAGAATGACAAGGAAGAATTTGAAAAGAGAATTAATCGCTACATAAAGGAAATTGACAAATGCATCGCCTTATTGAGTGAATAATTAAATTCTTTTTACCAACTTCATTTTTAGTTCATCGTCTCCTTGTGTAAGCTCTAATGTGTAGACACCGTACGGCAGGTTGTTCAGGCCTTTCCATATTACTTCGTTATTTCTGACCGGCATTTTCGTTTCGAGAGTGCTGCATACGCAACCTTTATCGTCTCGCAAAATTGCTCTTAAAGAAGTGTCGACCGTTGGAGTTGTCAATTCGAGTTTCAGGGAGTCTATAAAGACTGTTGACTTAACTTTGGCAAACATCGCTGTTGTTTTGGAGTGGATAGTTTTTAGGGATATGTGGATTATCGGTTTTCAAAGTTTAACAGCGTTGTTGGGATAAGGGAGGTTGAAATTAGATAATGAATTTGTAAAATGCAAGCTATGAGCGAATTAATTCCCGTGACAGTGATAATTGCAGACCGCAGTTATCGTATCCGTATTCAGCCAAAGGATGAGGAGGTTCTGCGAAAAATAATCAAGATCATAAATGAAAAGGTCATTGAATTCAAGACCGAATTTGCCGGCAAGGATATGCAGGATTACGTCGCAATGGTCTTGATGTGGTTCGCCACAGAACAAAATGCCGCGGTAGTGCAGCAGGTCGACAAGGACAATATTGCCAGCCGGCTGGAGACATTAGAACGAATGCTCGACGGCAACCTCAAATGATCGGATTTATGGATCTGAACTATAAGTCGGTTCGGCCATCCTACTTCTACTGTATTCAATCGACTCCGTTTTGTATCTTCGCTGGATAGGTATTGCCCCAACCAGGTTGGATGGCTGCTTGATGATGAAAGGAAATTTAAAAACTACCATTTTGGAACAAATTAAATCACAGATTCATGGACCCAAATATCATATACATTATAATTGGTGTATCTGCCCTAGTCGTTGGCATCATAGCGGGTAAATTCATCTTTGCAAAAAACACGCGCAATCAAATCGCAGAAGCCGAAGCCCAGGCACAAGTCATAATAAAAGAAGCGGAAATCAGAGCTGAAACTATTCGGAAGGAAAAAGAACTGGAGGCGAAAGAGAAGTTTGTTCAAATGAAAGGTGAACATGACAAAGAAGCTTTGGAAAGGAACAGGAAGATGATTGAGGGCGAAAACAGGATACGTCAGAAGGAGCAAAGCATCAACCAAAAAGAAAACAACATCGACCGGCAAATAAAGGAGAATGAAGCGATCAAAGAGAACCTTAACAGGCAGATCGAGTTAGTGAACATCAAACGCACGGAACTTGAAAAACACCAGGAAGAGCACATTCGTCGGCTGGAAAAGATCGCTGGTCTCACCGCCGAAGAAGCAAAAGTTCAATTAGTCGAAAGTTTGAAACACGAGGCTCAAACGGCCGCCCTCGGCATACAGCAGGAAATCATTGACGAAGCAAAGCAAAAAGCCAATAAGGAGGCCAGGAAGATCATCATTCAAACCATTCAGCGGATTGCAGCGGAGCAAGCAATCGAAAACGCGATCACAGTATTTAATCTTGAAAGTGACGAAATAAAAGGTCAAATCATTGGCCGAGAAGGAAGAAATATCCGGGCCATTGAAGCAGCTACCGGGGTTGATTTAATAGTAGACGACACGCCCGAAGCAATTATCCTGTCTTCTTATGATCCGCTGCGACGCGAAATTGCCCGCTTGAGCTTGCAGCGCCTAGTTGCTGATGGCCGAATTCACCCAGCCAGAATCGAAGAGATCGTGGAGAAAACGCGTAAGCAACTTGAGGACCAAATAGCGGAGATAGGTGAAAGAACAGTAATCGAATTAGGTATTCACGGTTTGCATAAAGACCTGGTTCGAGTTGTGGGTAAGATGAGATTTCGTTCTTCTTACGGACAAAATCTTTTAATGCACAGTCGCGAGGTGGCGAATCTTTGTGGTGTAATGGCCGCGGAGTTGGGGTTAAACCCGAAGTTGGCCAAACGGGCCGGGTTGCTTCATGATATTGGAAAGGTTCCGGATGAGGAGACTGAATTGAGTCACGCTTTGCTGGGCGCTAAACTCGCGGAAAAATATGGCGAAAATCCGGCTGTGGTAAATGCCATCGGTGCTCATCACGACGAAATGGAAATGCAATACGTTATTTCTCCCATCGTTCAGGCTTGCGACGCTATCAGCGGTGCCAGGCCAGGAGCCCGAAGGGAGATCATGCAACAATATCTTCAGCGCATTAAGGACCTGGAAAACCTGGCTCTTGCCTACCAGGGCGTGGAAAAAGCATACGCTATACAAGCAGGGCGCGAACTACGTGTGATTGTAGAAGCTGAAAAAGTAACCGATTCGGATTCGGATCGGTTGTCGTTTGAGATAGCCCAAAAAATTCAAAACGAGATGACCTTTCCGGGCCAGATAAAAGTAACGGTGATAAGGGAAAAGAGGGCTGTAAACGTAGCCCGGTAATAATTTTAAGCTGGAGGAGGACCGAGTCGCAAAAAATTCATTTTACGGATTCCTAATTCCGTCCAATTCTGTTATCTTTGCGACCCGTTTAAATTTTCAACCATGAGCGCTTTGGAATATGTTCACGAACAGTTGACAGGCAAAAAAGAGTTTCCCGAGTTCAAGCCCGGCGATAATATTACTGTGAACTACAAAATCATTGAAGGAAACAAAGAAAGAATTCAATCTTTCAAAGGTGATGTTATTAAGCGCCAGGGAACAGGCGCCACCGCTACGTTTACCGTCCGCAAGATCAGCGATGGTGTTGGCGTCGAAAGATTATTTCCTTTTTACTCTCCCAACATTGAGTCAATCACTCTCAATAAAACCGGACGAGTGCGTCGTTCCAAACTTTTCTATCAGCGCGGGCGTAGTGGTAAGAGCGCAAGAATCAAAGAGAAACGACAGGCTGTTGAAGGTGTGGTAAATGACTAGAGAATTGGCAAACCGTCCGCACGACGGTTTTTTAGTGTCAATTACTCCACAGAAACATAAGGTCTAATTTTTACAAAAATTTCTTCGGTAATTGCTCCAACTTTTTTTAGGTCTTCAAGGGAAGAAAACTTGCCATGCTGATTTCGGTACTCGACAATTGCATTCGCTAAATTCCATCTTAGATAAGGGTGCGATTTCAGCTCATCCTTTGTTGCGGCGTTGATATTGATCTTTTTTAATGAAACGTTCTCAAGTTTCAACCAAAGTCTAATCTTTTGGAAAGTGGAATCGGCAAGACCGTATGTTTCACCCACCTGGTCGATTGAGTAGAATCCACCGAGCTTATCCCGGAAATTTATAATTCGTGTCGCAAGTTTACTTCCAATTCCCGGCAATGCGATTAAAGTAGCGGTATCCGCAGTGTTGATTTCAACCAAACTATACTTTGTGTTGTGAACCTGGAATGATCGTTTGAATTCAGCGTTTGACGTGCCAGTAGAATCTGCCCGGCTCTTCGTTCGGATTTGAATGTACGACTCAAGCCTGGCGAATTCGTCGGGTTGGATACCATAGATTTTTTTCAAGTCGTCGGGCTTATAGAAATGACCGCCTCGTTTCAAGTAGTTTTGAATAATTCTTATTGTCTTTTCCCGAATCCCCAATTTTTTCCAGCCGTCCACAGTCAAGCTATTAGGATCGAAATAGAACAATTTGTGCCGGGCTTCATTCCAACGCTGTCTTGCAGTTTGATCATAAACCAGTTCATTCAAGCTCTCATCATTGGTGGCTGCGCCGTTGCCCGAATCATTTTCTTTGTGTTGTAAAGAGGTTATTGCCGTTATCCAGCTGGTGTCGCCGAGCGGTATTTGCGATTTTGAAGACTTGATAGCCCTGGGGAATATCCAGATTAGGACAATAAGTAAAGCGATTGTCAGAATCCCGATTTTTTCCTTGCGAGTAAACGTCAAATATTCACGCATCCATTGTCGCCATCTCATAAGAAAGGTTTACCCGAATCTACGCTCGTTCCGCCTCCTAAAAATGACTCTTCCATGGGATTATGGCTTAATGTTTGTTGCCAAAGTTTTCTTGTTTGTAAGTGTTTATTCCCTACCTTTGCGTTCCTTTAATTTGGCCAAATACATTTTGACGTTACCAATCATGACTAAATAGTTGACTCTCATAGGCTTTTTTCTTGAAGGAGAAAAAGGCCTAAAGTGATTTGTGCGTCATTGACTTTTTAAAAACCGGTTTTTTACGCCTATGTCTTCATCAAAATTGAATCACAGGATTGACTTTGGAAAAATCAAACATCTAGCCGACGCGCCAGACCTTTTAGACATTCAAATCCAATCTTTCAGAGATTTTTTCCAATTAGAAACTACGCCCGACAAACGAA
Organism: Bacteroidota bacterium; assembly: GCA_005883855.1. Lineage (GTDB taxonomy): Bacteria > Bacteroidota > Bacteroidia > Chitinophagales > Chitinophagaceae > VBAU01. Next base: position 11,775 of record VBAU01000032.1, on the reverse strand, counting down.
ACATTGAAGGTTTATTCCGCGTATTTCGTGAAAATTTTCCAATCACCGATACGCGTAACATTTTCGTGTTGGAGTTCTTAGATTATTTTATTGATCCGCCGCGCTACACTATTGAAGAGTGTATGGAGCGTGGATTAACTTATGCGGTTCCTCTAAAAGCAAAACTTCGTTTAAGTTGCAACGACGAGGAACACGTAGATTTTCAAACCATCGTTCAGGACGTGTTTCTTGGAAACATTCCTTACATGACTCCAAGAGGAACGTTTGTGATAAATGGGGCCGAGCGTGTTGTTGTTTCTCAGCTTCATCGCTCGCCAGGTGTATTTTTCGGTCAATCGATCCATCCGAATGGAACAAAGATTTACTCTGCAAGGGTAATTCCATTCAAAGGTGCGTGGATGGAGTTTGCTACGGATATTAACAACGTCATGTACGCTTACATCGATCGGAAGAAAAAATTTCCTGTAACCACTCTTTTGCGTGCAATCGGATACGAAACTGATAAAGACATTCTCGAATTATTTGGAATGGCGGATGAGGTGAAGGCTGATAAAAAAGCCTTACATAAGTATATCGGCCGTCGACTTGCAGCTCGAGTACTCAGAAGTTGGGTAGAAGATTTCGTTGATGAAGATACCGGTGAAGTAGTGTCCATTGAAAGAAATGAAGTCGTGCTGGAACGTGATTCCATTCTTGACCAGGAAGCTGTTGAAATGATCGTGGAGATGGATGTGAAGAGTGTTTTCATTCAAAAGGAAGATGTGGGCGGCGATTATGCAATTATCTATAACACCTTAAATAAAGATACCTCGAATAGTGAGCTGGAAGCCGTGCAGCACATCTACCGCCAACTTCGTGGTGCGGACGCTCCCGATAACGAAACAGCCAGGGGCATTATCGACAAATTATTCTTTAGCGACAAACGCTATGATCTCGGTGAAGTAGGCCGCTACAAGATTAACAGAAAGCTTGGTCTTAATGCACCACTCGAACAGAAGACGCTGACAAAAGAAGACATTATAGAGATCATCAAGTACCTGGTTCGCTTAACAAATGGTAAGGCGGAGATCGATGATATCGATCATTTGAGTAATCGGCGCGTAAGGACGGTTGGGGAGCAACTGTATGCTCAATTCGGAGTTGGTCTTGCACGTATGGCAAGAACCATCCGCGAGAGAATGAATGTGCGTGACAACGAGGTGTTCACTCCTGTAGACCTCATCAATGCCAGAACGCTTTCTTCAGTGATCAACTCTTTCTTTGGGACATCACAACTGTCACAATTCTTAGATCAAACAAATCCGCTGTCTGAAATTACACACAAGCGTCGCATCTCAGCACTGGGTCCCGGCGGTTTAAGCCGTGAAAGAGCAGGGTTTGAAGTTCGTGATGTGCATTATTCTCACTATGGTCGCCTGTGTACCATTGAAACTCCGGAAGGTCCAAATATTGGTTTGATCTCCACGCTTTGCGTGCATGCCAAGATCAATGAGATGGGTTTCATCGAAACTCCATATCGCAAAGTAGAGAATGGTAAGGTTAACATGAAGCAGTTAACTTTCCTCAGTGCAGAAGAAGAAGACTCGGCAAAAATTGCGCAGGCAAATTCACCGCTTGATGACTCAGGAAATTTCGTTGAGGAGAAAGTGGTCAGTCGCGAGACCGGTGACTTCCCTATTCTTGATAAAACAGAAGTAGAATTTATGGACGTAGCGCCAAACCAGATTGTGGGTTTGAGTGCCTCGTTAATTCCATTCCTTGAGCACGACGATGCGAACCGTGCGCTCATGGGATCAAACATGCAACGCCAGGCTGTTCCTCTTATACGCCCGGACGTTCCAATCGTTGGTACCGGTTTAGAAGGAAAAGCTGCCCGCGATGCAAGAATCCAGATTCATTCTGAAGGAAACGGAATCGTAGAGTATGTGGACGCCAATGAAATTCACGTTCGCTACAACAGGAACGAAACACAGAAGCTCGTGAGCTTTGAAGATGATCTGAAGATTTACAAACTCACCAAGTTCATAAAAACAAACCAGGAAACTGCAATCAACCTGAAACCCGCCGTTAAAAAAGGGCAACCGGTGAAGGAAGGCGATTTCCTCACCGAAGGCTATGCTACCCAATTCGGTGAATTGGCCTTGGGTAAAAACCTCAAAGTCGCTTTCATGCCATGGAAGGGATACAACTTTGAGGATGCCATCGTGATCAGTGAAAAAGTAGTAAAAGAAGACTTGTTTACTTCTGTTCACATTTCGGAGTATGAGCTTGAAGTGCGTGATACCAAGTTGGGTGAGGAAGAATTGACACCGGATATCCCGAATGTTTCTGAGGAAGCAACTAAGGACCTGGATGAAAATGGTATTATCAGAATTGGTGCACAGATCAAGGAAGGGGATATCATTATTGGTAAGATCACACCAAAGGGAGAAAGCGATCCCACCCCGGAAGAAAAATTGCTGCGCGCGATTTTTGGTGATAAGGCTGGTGATGCAAAAGATGCTTCATTGAAAGCACCAAATGGAGTGGAGGGTGTGGTGATCGCCAAGAAATTGTTCCAAAGAGCAAAAAAGGATAAGAACGCCAAAGTGAGAGAGAAGGCAGCTTTAGAGAAATTGGAAAAGCTACATGAAAAGAACGAAGCTGATCTAATGGAAGTGCTCCTTGAAAAATTGCAGGTGTTATTGAGAGAGCATGCATCTGCCAGTGTCAGCAATAATTTTGGTGAAGTGCTCATCGGCAAGGGTGCAAGATTTACTGCAAAGAACCTCGCGGGCATCGATTATCAAAATGTAAATCCTTTAGGGTGGACAGGCGACAAAAAAATCGACGACCAGATAAACGTGCTGTTGCACAATTTTAATATTAAGTACAACGAAGAATTAGGTCGATACAAAAGGGAGAAATTTAATATCTCGATCGGAGATGAATTGCCTGCGGGCGTTTTGAAACTGGCGAAAGTTTATTTAGCTGTGAAGCGTAAGCTAAAAGTGGGAGATAAAATGGCCGGTCGTCATGGTAACAAAGGAATTGTGGCTAAGATTGTTCGCGAAGAAGACATGCCGTTCCTTGAAGATGGAACTCCGGTTGATATTGTATTGAATCCGCTTGGCGTGCCGAGCCGTATGAACCTTGGACAGATTTATGAAACTGTTCTCGGTTGGACTGGAGAAAAACTGGGAATAAGATTCTCGACACCAATTTTTGATGGAGCTACGGTTGATGAAATTGCTGATTATTGTCAGCAGGCCGGCATTCCAAGATACGGTCACACTTATTTGTATGACGGAGAAACCGGTGAACGCTTCCATCAAAAAGCGACGGTCGGTGTGATCTACATGATCAAGTTGCATCACATGGTTGATGATAAGATGCATGCCCGTTCGATCGGACCTTACAGTTTGATCACACAGCAACCGTTAGGTGGTAAGGCTCAGTTCGGTGGTCAGCGCTTTGGTGAAATGGAGGTTTGGGCATTGGAGGCTTATGGTGCGTCAAACATCTTGCAGGAATTGCTTACTATAAAATCTGATGACATCATTGGTCGTGCAAAGACATATGAAAGCATCGTCAAAGGTGACAATGTTCCAAGAGCAGGAATTCCTGAATCCTTCAATGTATTGGTGCATGAATTGAGAGGATTGGGACTTGATCTCAAATTCGAATGAGCGACACCAACATCTAAACTCGCAACCGACTTGCTGATGAGCATTACCGAAAGTACAAGAGTGCGACGCAACAGACGATGAGTAAAGTTGATGTCGCCGGTAACAAAATTAAAATTTAAAAATCCTAAATCGAAATATGGCTAACAAAAAAGAAAATCGCCCAAGGCCGGTGTTTTCTAAGATCACTATAGGGTTGGCTTCTCCTGATTCCATTCTTGAAAGAAGCTATGGTGAAGTTTTAAAGCCCGAAACCATTAACTACCGGACTTACAAACCAGAACGCGACGGTTTGTTCTGTGAAAGAATTTTCGGGCCGGTGAAGGATTATGAGTGCGCTTGTGGAAAATATAAGCGCATCCGCTATAAGGGAATTGTGTGCGATCGTTGCGGCGTTGAGGTTACGGAGAAAAAAGTTCGTCGTGAAAGAATGGGACACATCAAATTGGTTGTTCCGGTTGTTCATATCTGGTATTTTAAATCGTTGCCAAACAAGATTGGGTACCTGCTTGGAATGAGCTCTAAGAAATTAGAGAGCATTGTTTATTATGAGAGATTCGTAGTGATTCAATCGGGCCTTCGCGCCGATAAAGGTCAAAATTATGGTGACCTGTTGACCGAAGAGGAATATCTTGACATCCTTGAAGCATTGCCAAAGGAAAATCAATACTTGCCTGACGATGATCCGAATAAATTTATCGCCAAGATGGGAGCAGAGGCCGTGCATGATCTGTTGGCCCGGATCGACCTGGATCAATTATCGTTTGATCTGCGGAATGCTGCTGCAACCGAAACCTCGCAACAGCGTAAGGCCGATGCATTGAAGCGTCTAAGCGTAGTTGAAGCTTTTCGTGATGCGAATTCAAGAATTACAAACCGTCCTGAATGGATGGTCATGCAATATATTCCCGTAATTCCACCCGAACTGCGTCCGCTCGTTCCTTTGGATGGTGGTCGTTTTGCGTCTTCCGATTTGAATGATCTTTACCGTCGCGTGATCATCCGCAATAATCGCTTGAAAAGATTATTGGAGATCAAAGCTCCTGAGGTCATTCTTCGGAATGAAAAACGTATGCTACAAGAAGCCGTCGACAGCCTGTTTGATAACTCGAGAAAATCAAATGCTGTCAAGGCAGAAGGCGGTCGTGCGTTAAAATCATTGAGTGATGTGTTGAAAGGAAAGCAAGGCCGTTTCCGTCAGAACCTGCTTGGTAAACGCGTCGACTACTCCGGCCGTTCTGTAATTGTCGTGGGGCCTGAATTGAAGCTGCACGAATGCGGATTGCCAAAAGATATGGCAGCCGAACTTTTCAAGCCTTTTATCATTCGCAAACTCATTGAGAGAGGTATCGTAAAGACAGTTAAGTCGGCGAGAAAACTTGTTGACAAAAAAGAAGCTGTTATCTGGGATATTCTCGAAAATATTTTAAGAGGTCACCCCATATTGCTAAACCGTGCGCCGACATTGCATCGCCTTTCAATCCAGGCGTTCCAGCCAAAGTTGATTGAGGGCAAAGCGATTCAATTGCATCCGTTGGTAACTACTGCTTTCAACGCTGACTTCGACGGTGACCAAATGGCCGTTCACGTTCCTTTAAGTAATGCTGCGGTCCTGGAAGCCCAATTGCTGATGCTTTCGTCGCATAATATTTTGAATCCACAGAACGGTACGCCGATCACTCTTCCGTCACAGGACATGGTGTTGGGATTGTATTACATCACAAAGGGCAAAAAGTCATCTGATGCCGAAAAGGTAAGAGGCGAAGGGAAAATATTTTATTCAACTGAAGAAGTGATCATCGCGTACAACGAAGGCGTAATGGATCTGCATGCCTGGGTAAAGGTGAAGGCAAACATTCGCAATGTAGACGGCTTGCTCGAACATAAATTGATCGAGACAACTGTGGGGCGTGTTATTTTCAATCAGAACGTTCCTAATGAAGTTGGTTTTGTCAATGCGCTGCTGACAAAGAAAAACCTTCGTGAAATTATCGGCGACATTATCAAGATCACGAACATTCCAAAAACAGTAAAATTTCTGGATGACATAAAACAGCTTGGTTTCCGCACCGCATTCCAGGGTGGGTTATCGTTTAACATCAATGACCTCATCATTCCTGAAATAAAAGGGGAACTGCTGGAAAATGCAAAGGGTGAAGTTGATGAGGTGTGGGGGAACTATAACATGGGTCTTATCACTAACAACGAGCGTTATAACCAAATCGTTGACATTTGGAGCCGTGTGGATACAAGAATTACGGAAACATTGATCCGTGATCTAAGCCATGACAAACAAGGTTTCAATTCCGTGTACATGATGTTGGATTCAGGCGCCCGTGGTTCAAAGCAACAAATCAAGCAGCTGGCAGGCATGAGAGGATTGATGGCAAAGCCAAGAAAATCCGGTTCAACAGGTTCAGAGATTATCGAGAACCCGATTCTTTCCAACTTCAAAGGCGGATTGAATGTGCTGGATTATTTTATTTCCACGCACGGCGCCCGCAAGGGTCTTGCTGACACGGCATTAAAGACCGCTGATGCTGGTTACCTCACCCGTCGTTTGGTTGACGTTGCCCAGGATGTGGTAATCACCGAAGAAGATTGCGGTACGTTGCGTGGAATTGCAACGACTGCATTGAAAGATAACGAAGACATTATCGAGCCGCTGAGCGACAGAATTGATGGTCGTACTTCATTGCATGATGTGTACGATCCTCAGTCCGATGAGCTATTAGTAGCAGCCGGTGAAGCAATCACGACGGAGATTGCTAAAAAAATAGAGGAGGCTGCTGTTGAAGCTGTCGAGATTCGTTCAGTGCTTACTTGCGAGAGCAAACGTGGTGTTTGTGTAAAATGTTACGGCAAAAATCTTGCGGCAGGTGCCCTGGCACAGAAGGGCGATGCTGTCGGCATTATTGCTGCACAGTCCATTGGTGAGCCTGGAACGCAGCTGACCCTGCGTACGTTCCACGTTGGTGGTGTAGCCGGTTCAGCTTCTGTTGAATCAACGCTTCCCGCAAAATTCGAAGGAACCATTCAGTTTGATGGATTGCGCACAGTTATCACTGAAAATAATGAAGGGGAAAAAGTGCAGACTGTCATTGGACGTACAGGTGAAGTAAGGATCATCGATACAAGAAACGATCGATTAATGATCACTCACAATATTCCTTACGGAGCTACGCTTCTTGTAAAGGATGGGCAGAAAGTGAATAAAGGCGACGTGATCTGCACATGGGATCCTTTCAATAACGTGGTTGTAGCAGAGCTAAACGGAACAGTAAAATTTGAAAATGTACTGGAAGGTGTCACTTATCGTGAAGAAGCCGATGAGCAAACGGGTCACCGTGAAAAAGTGGTAATTGAAACACGTGACAAAACAAAGATCCCGTCTATTCTTGTCGAGGGAAAAGAAATCAAATCATACAATCTTCCGACAGGAAGCCACATTGTAGTTGACGAAGACAATGAAGTGAAAGCAGGACAGGTTATTGTGAAAATACCGCGGGTGCTAGGAAAACTAAGAGATATTACAGGAGGTTTGCCACGAGTAACAGAATTGTTTGAAGCACGAAATCCAAGTAACCCTGCCATCGTTTCTGAAATTGATGGTGTCGTAACGATGGGTGCTGTAAAACGTGGTAACCGCGAAATAATTATCGAGGCGAAAGACGGCGTAACAAAGAAATATCTTGTTCCACTCACACGGCAGATCCTTGCACAGGACGGTGACTTTGTGAAAGCAGGTTCTCCATTGAGTGACGGGCAAATTTCACCGCAGGACATTCTTTCTATTCAAGGACCTTTTGCCGTTCAGCAATATGTAGTGAACGAGATCCAGGAAGTATATCGCTTGCAGGGTGTAAGAATTAATGATAAGCACATCGAAGTAATCGTGCGCCAAATGATGCGCAAGGTGAGCATTGTTGATCCGGGAGATACAAAATTCCTCGAGGAGGATTTGGAAGATAAATTTGAATTTCTCGAGGAGAATGATTTCATCTTTGATAAGAAAGTTGTAACGGTTCCGGGTGAGTCAGCAAAATTGCGAGCCGGACAAATTGTAAGCCTGCGTGAATTGAGAGAAGAGAATTCGATCCTGCGCCGTAATGATAAGAAGTTGGTTGAATATCGTGATGCAAGACCCTCTACATCAGCGCCAACATTGCTAGGTATCACCAAGGCTTCATTAGGAACGCAAAGTTGGATTTCTGCAGCTTCCTTCCAGGAAACGACAAAGGTGCTCAGCGCCGCTGCAATCCAGGGCAAAACAGACGAAATGCTGGGATTAAAGGAGAATGTTATTACCGGTCACCCAATACCTGCAGGAACCGGGCTTCGTGAATTTGAAAACATGATCGTTGGTAGCAAGGAAGAGTATGAACTGTTGCAGACGACAAGAGAAGCTATGGCGTTCGATGAGGAAGAATAATCACGGATTAACGGATTAAGAACGATTACACAAATAAGGAAGAGGTTGTTTTTTTCGACAGCCTCTTTTTTTATTCGCGGATTAAAGGATTAAAGGGATTGCGCGGATAAATGAGGACGCTGGTTATGTAGCGCATTCTTCGGAATAAAGTCCGCGTGATCCATGTAATCCGCGAAATTCCTGATAGTTAAGTGTTTCATAAAGTAAGGGCAATCATTATATTTGCCCGCCTTATCGTACTTATTTTGCAAAAAATCTACGAATGAAAAATGGGTTAGTTGTAATGAACATCATCTTGCTGTTAGCTGTAGGTGTCTTATTTTACCTGCAGTTCAGTTCGAAAAAAGTTCACACAACTACCCCTGACAAAACAGATAAAAACAATCCCAATCCAGCTGACACGGTTGCGTCTCAGAGCGGTTGCAAGATCGCTTATTTTGAAATGGATTCTGTGGCAGCCAACTTTCAAAAGGCGAAGGAGATGAAGATTGAGCTTGAAAAAAAGGAGGACAAGATTAATGAAGAGATGGGCCGTCTCCAAAATAATTATCAGCAAAAATTTGTTTACCTGCAGCAGCACGGCTCTACGATGACTGGCGCCCAGTTGGAGTCAGCAAGAACAGAATTGACGCAGCTTGAACAAAGCATTAAGGATACTAAAGCAGGCCTTGACCAGGAGTATAATAACTATTATGTGCAGGCGCAACAGGAAATTCTTTCCATGATCCGCAGATTTTGTAGCGAATACAATAAGGATAGAAAATATGCAATTATAGTTTCCAACGAGCCCGGCCTCATTTTTTATAAGGACAGTACATTAGATATAACGAACGATCTCTTGAAGGGATTGAATGAAATGTATCAGAAAAAGAAGTCGGGAAAAAAGAATTAGAAAGCCCCACCACTACGGCGGGGCTTTTTGCGGATGGTAGCTTGCAACATAATAACTGAAAGTACCGACAAAGGCAAGCCATCTGAGTACCGTGAGAAGGGTATTTTGCACACCGCAATATTTGCAGCGGGTTGAAAATTGAATGAATTAAATCTTATCTTGAACTTTTACCCACAACTACTTTTCCATGGCGGAAGAAATAGCAATTGAGCACCATCATGCTACTTCATTTAAGCAATCGCTTGGCCTGGTTGATGCAACTATGGTGGTAGCGGGTTCCATGATTGGCTCAGGTATCTTCATTGTCAGTGCAGATATTACCCGGAATGTTGGGAGTGCAGGCTGGCTGATAGCTGTTTGGGTAATCACGGGATTTATGACCATTACAGCCGCTGTCAGTTACGGAGAATTGAGCGGGATGTATCCACGTGCTGGTGGGCAGTATGTTTACCTGCGCGAGGCATTCAATCCTTTAGCCGGCTTTTTATATGGGTGGAGCTTTTTTGCGGTGATACAAACTGCAACCATTGCCGCTGTCGGCGTTGCTTTTGCGCGTTACACAGCTTACCTGATCCCATCAGTTGGCGAGGGAAATATTTTACTCGATCTTGGATTTGTCAAAATTTCGGCTGCGCAAGTTCTGGCCATTGCACTCATATTTTTTCTCACGTACACTAATACGAAAGGAATTAAAGGGGGCAAGATCATTCAAACCAGTTTTACGTCAGCAAAACTGTTGGCGCTGTTCGGGCTCATCATCTTTGGATTTCTCCTCGTGAAAAACAGTTTCTGGCATGACAACTGGCAAACAGGATTTAATGCCAGGCACGTGGAGGTGATGAGTGAAGCGGGCGGCGGAGCCTGGTCGCAGATTTCCGGGTTCGTGTTGATCGGCGCTGTTGCTGCATCAATGGTCGGTTCCATCTTTAGCAGCGACGCCTGGAACAATGTTACGTTCATCGCGGGGGAAATAAAAAACCCCAGGCGAAACATCGGGTTGGCTCTCTTCCTGGGCACATTAATAGTTACGGTGATT
>VBAU01000032.1:0-1691 GCA_005883855.1 Bacteroidota bacterium | reverse complement strand
GTTTTCTTGGCACAGACATCGGTCCGTACGTCATGGCGGTGTTAATCATGATCTCGACGTTTGGATGCAACAACGGCTTGATACTCGCGGGTGCAAGAGTTTATTATACGATGGCAAACGATGGGTTATTTTTCAGGAAAACCGGTGAGCTTAACAAGAATGCGGTTCCGGAATTTGCATTGTGGATTCAGGCAGTTGTGGCCAGCATATTGTGCTTGACCGGAACCTATGGTGATCTTCTCACCATGATCTCATTTGTTGTTGTGATATTTTATGTAATGACAATAGTTGGAATTTTCATATTGAGAAAAAAACGGCCTGATGCCGAAAGACCTTACCAGGCGTTTGGTTTCCCGGTATTGCCGATCATATACATCATACTTGCACTCGCATTCTGTATCGGGCTTGTATCCGCTTCGCCAAAATATTCTTTATATGGGTTGGCCATTGTCCTGGTGGGTATTCCGCTTTATTTTATTGCCATCGCTGCCCGGAAAAAATAATTCACCGATTTTTGCAGCATGGAAAATATTCAGAAGCTGTTCGAATCATTTTCAAAATTGAAAGTGGGTGTCATTGGTGATGTGATGCTTGACACATACATGTGGGGACGTGTAGATCGCATTTCTCCTGAAGCACCTGTACCTGTTGTGCAGTTGGAAGAAAAAGAATACCGAATCGGCGGTGCGGGCAACGTTGCATTGAACTGTCAATCGCTCGGATCGCAGGTTTTTATTTTGTCCGTTACCGGCGATGACAATGAAGGTTTGCTGCTAGAGGAGCTTTTTCATGAAAACATGATCGACACCTCTTATCTTCTTAAGAGCCCGTCGCGCACCACAACGAATAAAACCAGGATCATTAGTCGTAACCAGCAAATGATTCGGCTGGATAAAGAAGTAACAACCGACCTTGATCCCAACAATGAAGAACTATTGCTGCGGCAGGTTCATTCCTTTATCCAAACTCATGATCCTGACGTGATGATCTTCGAAGACTACAACAAGGGGATTCTTACGGAAAGGGTCATTCACCAAGTAATAACCATTTGCAAAGAAGCAGGGGTCGTTACCGCCGTAGACCCCAAACGAAAAAACTTTTTCGCCTATCATCGTGCAGACATTTTTAAACCAAACCTTGGAGAGGTAAAGCAAGGATTAAACCTTTTGATTGAGGAAATAAATAATTCCTTGCTAAGCAAAATCCATCTTGAACTAAAGAATGTTCTTGAGCATAACATCTCTTTCATCACCCTCTCTGATAAAGGAGTATTTTATCAGAAGGATGGACTGGCTAAAATTATCCCGTCGCATCTTCGCAACATTGCCGATGTATCCGGGGCAGGCGATACTGTCATCGCGGTTGCAGCATTGGTGTACACTGCCACTCAAAACGTGCACCTTATGGCTGAAGTTGCCAATATTGCCGGCGGTTTGGTTTGCGAAGAGGTGGGAACGGTCGCTATTGATAAAAGCCGGCTGCAGCGTGAATGCGAGTTACTGCTTTCCTGAAGTGTTCTGAAATTCAGCGATAGCCTTATTCATTGCGCGTTCGTAATTCACGTATACGTCGAACGTGATTTTCACCAGTGCAAACACGAGGATAAAGATCTTGCCGGCGCCAAAAACGAGGAACATGCTGCCTAAGATCACAGTGACTTGCTGGACAAAAATCCGCATGTACGGCTGAAA
>VBAU01000020.1 GCA_005883855.1 Bacteroidota bacterium | reverse complement strand
TTTTGTAATACACTTACCACATAATAATTGTCTACAAATATCTCTGTAATTGTGTATACAAATTTAACAAGCTTTTATCCAAAATTGTATTCAATCCTTGTATTCAGCCCTGACCACAAATTCCAGGTACAAAATGTGTTCTACTCTCGACAGATCGACAGGTCTCGACCTGCTGGCAGTCCTTATCAGCTACCTTATTCCCATCTGTTCCAATGTCTTCATTAAACAATCTTATAGAGCCACCTCTCGAGAACTGTACTCCCAAGACATTCGGTAAAGTTTTCGAGTCGCCTGTTCAGCCCGTACAAGCTCGTTCTCGAATAGTTGCATCGCCTACATACCTTGGTTCAAATGGACGGTCTTCAAACCTCATCGATGCACCAGCTCCTCATATTTTGACCCTTTCAAGTCCAAAGCGTAAACGGCCACGTCTTTCTACTCATCCTATGGCTTCAGTAAAACATCGTAAACACGGAACAAGTCCTTTATCACAGCCGAGCCCCAATATTCACGTCACTGATAATGAAAAAAGCGACTACAATAGAACGGACGAGATTAATTGGGATGTACATGATGAACAAGTGAACAAATTGAAAACACGTCTTCTCCCCAATTACTGGGAGTCACTTCAAGAAGCACCATGCAGTATTATACGCATTTCGACTCGTTTATACCTTATACAAGACTGGAATGTCCGCTTTGGTTACTTGATTGTTAAATCCTCTCTACACAGTTTTACTGACATCTTTATTTAGGAGCAGCAATACAGGCATGTGTTTACAATGATACAAACGTCTGGTGGTCAAGCATTATCGTGTGACTGTGGGAAAGTCCTTTGCCTTCATCACCGTATAATTGAGCAATTTGGGAATTTAGTCGGTGAGCCATTGATACTCGGCGAAGAACCTGAGGCCTTTCTCATTTTTTACAACTTACAAAATCTCAAATATTTGTTCTCTGTGGCCTCAACTTCAGGCTCTTCTATACATCATACTCCCAAGCGAACCATTGTATCTTGTACTTGTTTGGGGAAATGGAGTTGTAGATCCTGTCCAAGAACGAGGTAAAGACTTCTTTACAATAACTTGTAATAACTTGTTATAGTAATTGTCGGCATATTACAGCAGCGCAAAAGAACCTGGAATCACTTCCAGAACTTCCCGGTCTCGACATCGATTTATCTCCTGAACAAGCTGCTGCTGCTGTTGCACAGACACGTTCTACTACAACTGTTTTTAAAAGATGTATCTCTCATTTACCCATCCAAGCACCGGCCTGGTGTCATCTTCCATCCGATACAGTCATCCTAAATCCGCCCTTCAAAAGGGGTTGCAATCTTCCAGCCTTGTTTTTGCTTGACGATTCTGCACAGTGTTCCTGTGGATATGTTGGGACATATGATCATGACAACATTTTAGAAGATGCCTTCATTGTACACACCTCTACATCAGCATTGGAATGCAAGATACAGACTGTTTACTGTCAGGCATGCATTAATACTCGAGGGAGAATTGGATCAGATCTCGGTAGCTATGGAATCCTCAACTGGAACAATCGAGTCGGTTTTGCGCATGAGCTATTAAACAATTACACTTCTCAGTTTACGAGCTCTGAAACACCATTTTTCGCCTTTCATCAAACCATTATAAACGCGTACGTCGAAGATGATTCTCCAGTTAGCTTTTGTCGCCTACAGACCTTTCAAGATGCTTGGTTCGCGTTCATCCGTTTACAAGAGATTGGTAGCACAATGCAGTGTCCAATCTGTGGACCAAATCCAGCGGTGATTATTGCAGACGGCGTCGCAGTGAGCTTTCCCAGCCATCGAGTGGAAAGTTTAGAACCACCAATTATCTCCAGCAAAGATAAAGCATGGGTGCGGTTGAAGAGGACGACTATGAAGTTGACAAGCTTTCCTGGTCCAACAAACCTTCGTAAATCGGTTTACAAGGCTCTCAATCAATCCGTTCGAGAAGAAAGAATACAGAAGCTGAACGAGGAATTTGCAAAGTTTCTGGTAATTAATTGGAACTTCTCTTACTAATAGCTGCTAGGCCATGGATTATAGTACCTATACAGCTTGTTTATCGGCATATCATCGTCTTGAGCAGTCAGACGACAAAAAGCTATACACTCGCCGATATCGACAATTCTTGCTACAAGTTTTCTCTGCCGACAGCGTTTTGCAACTCGTCCCGAACGCTGCTATTCAACTATTACAAAAGTACTCTGAAGGCGGTCCTCCAGATCCACGATTACAGCCACTTATTCCTGCCCTAGGAATGATCTTTCTCAATGCCTACCACCCGATCAATAACCAATATTCGGGAATGGCGGAGTTGCGGCTTTTGTCTGGCACACTTGCCCAACGAGCAAATGTCGTTTTTCATCATCTGGTCCACGATCGAGAGACTGTAATTGAACCTTTACAATCATCTCCACCTACATTACCACGTTACTGGGAGACGACAGGATGCTATTACGGTCGACCTGCTGTCCGTTACAGACCGTATTACGAAGGGCGAGACTCTGACAAGTCTGTTGATACAGCTGAATCTGAGGTATGCCGAAAATTCTATTCAACTTATACCAAACAAAGTTTGACGGGTGGGTTGATGGCATTATGGTGTCCACATCTCATTTGTCTTGGATTTCACAAAATGCCTCATGCTGAAGGACGCAATGATATCTTTTCCGCTCTCTTCAAATATTTTGAAAAGGCGCCGGAAACAGTCATTTATGATTTTGCTTGTCAGTTGGCCCCGTATTGTATGTCTCGCGAGCCTTTATTTTTCAAAGATACCTGCTTCGCAGTCGATGAGATGCATGCTAAAGGTCATGTTGGATGTTCCCAAGCCTCCTTCATGAGCAATTACATGCAAGTTCGACCAGAAGTCATAAACATTAATACTAGCGCTGCTGAATGCAGTAATAGTGGGCTGAGCAGGATTAAGAAAAGCATCTCATACATGGATCAAAAGCATGCGATATTGTATACATATGTCTATCTCTGTGTGTGGAATCGCCGTCAAGAGAGGAAACATCAATCACGGTTAGAGAAGGAATTATTAAGAATACCACAGGATATGTAATCATAAATATACTTCATGAATCTAATACAACTCCAATACTCTAAGTATACAACTCTAATATTCTAAGTATACAGCTGTTGTAAACATCAATAACCGAATAAAAACTCAGAAATTATAACTCTCATCACTTCCAAGGGCATCCTTCCCACTAGCTTCACCTAAAATAGCAGCCAGAGCAGCCTCATCCTCTTGCGACCTGTCACTACCGGAGAGCTGATTTTCAATCTGGTGAAACAGAACCGGACCATGATGTGACATTTCAGTAGCACTAGTTTCTTTTGGTTTGTCTATGACAGATCCCGGCACATTGTCAGCTTGAGATTCCGCTTCCATGGATTGGCCAGTAGCTTGGACCAGAGTGGATTCTGATGACAGGAGGGACATGTTCGTAGACCGTACCTCCCCGCTGGCAGCCCGTGTCTCAACAGATGAAATATTTGCAGGGGTTGTCTCAGAGGCAGTTACGGCAGGTGTTGTCTCAGTGTTAGCAGAGGCAGTTTGGATGATGGGAGGTGTAATTGGAGAGATGGAGGTCGATAAAGTATGTGGGGGAGACCCGAAATCGGCATGAAGAATTTGATTTGAGGGCGGAGGATGGTGTACAGTCATAGTAGGCAAAAAGGGGTTGGAATGCATCGGCTGGTGGGTCGGCTGAGGGGTCGGCTGGGGGGTGAATGCGAAATTGCTTATTCCACGGTGCATCATGGAATAAAACCCGACAGTCTGGTTTTTGAACTCCAAAAGCTCATCCCTTTCCTTCTTCAATTCCTCGACTTCCCGACGTGAGGCCTCCAATGTTTGTAAAAGACGCACCATTTGATCTTGTAAGAAATCAAA
>VBAU01000031.1 GCA_005883855.1 Bacteroidota bacterium | reverse complement strand
AAATTGCTCACGATGGTCACTTCAACTCCCACGTAAACAAATATACCCAACATACCGAGGACCAACTGGGGATAACGCATAGCACCCCAACCATCTGGCTTCTTTCTGGCGTTCATATTGGATAAGAGGAGCGTAGCAACAACGATGGCGAGTGCTCCCAACAACCATTTCATTCGGTAGGTTTCGAGGTCGTGTTTTTCAGCGACGCTTAATGTTGCGGGATCAGCTTTGTAACTGTTGAACACCGGCACAAACATGATAATCAGCAAACCGGTCATGATTAACAAAGAATATAGCGCCTTATTTGCGTTTTCCGTTTTTTCTGCAGAAATGCCGGGCGGCACCCTCTTAGAAAAGAAGAACAGGCCGGCGGCAGCGATGAATAATGCGCCCACACCGGTATATAAAAAAATTACCTTTGAGAGTTTCAGAGCTGCAATTTTTTCATCCGGAATAGCTGATGCACTGGCGGCCGTTCCAAACAGGGCAAAGGCAACTACAAGCGGGCCGATCATTGTTCCAAATGAATTTACACCTCCACCAAGGTTTACCCTGCTCATACCGGTGGAAGGATCACCCAAAGAAATCGCGAAAGGTTGAGCGGCTGTTTGCTGCAAAGAAAATCCGAGTGCCACGATAAAAAGGCCTGCGAGCATGCCGGCGAATGTATTTGCATTTACCGCAATGATCATTGCAGCAGCTCCGATGGCAGAAAATAGTAGACCATAAACAATACTCCTTTTATAACCCCATTTGGCAACGAGGTCCTTTCCGCCAAAGGCACCATAAACAAACAATAACAGGGCACCAATGTAATAAGCGGTGTAAAATGCGAAGTCAACGAGCTGGCTTTGAAATTGATCGAGATGAAAGAAATGTTTGCAGAAAGGAATGAAAACACTGTTACCCGATGCAATAAATCCCCAGAAAAAAAACACTATTACCAATGTGCTAAGAGCGCCATAATTTGTTGGGACATGTCCAGCAACAGAAGTCGCCGCAGGTCGCATAGGACCCATTGAAGTTGCCATAATGCAATCGTTTTAATTTAAAATGTTTCTCAAAATAAATAGAATTCATCAATGCAAAAATTTATTATCGTAAACACTAATAAATTGAAGATATTAATGGTTATATTTCATCAATAAACAAGGACCGATAATTCGTGTTGAATGAAGTAGCTCAATCATATTTATGGAAATTATTCACGTGTCTGCTGAGTGTTACCCGGTAGCTAAAGTAGGTGGACTTGGCGATGTGGTTGGAGCTTTACCGAAATACCAGGCAAAACGGGGACACATTACGAAAGTCGTAATGCCCATGTATCGCACAAAATTTTTGTTCGAGAACGAATGGGAATTAGTTCACCAATCCAGCCAGTACTTAGGACCTCATTGGTTTAATTACAGTGTCATCAAAGAAAAATCAAACAAGCTTGGCTTTGATCTTTATCTCGTTGATATCAATGGCTTGCTCGATCGCGAGAGAGTTTATGGCTATGATGACGATATCGAACGGTTCACTTCTTTCCAGATCGCCGTTTGTGACTGGATAGGCAACTGGCAGCACAAGCCTGCAATCGTTCATGTGCACGATCATCACACCGGTCTTATCCCGTTCATGATGCAGTACTGCTACGCTTTTCGGCATCTCGGGGATATACCCACTGTTGTTACAATTCACAATGCACAATACCAGGGCTGGATGGGTTGGGATAAGAGTTATTATTTACCCGCATGGGACACGTGGAAAGGAGGATTATTGGAGTGGAGCAATTCGATCAATCCCCTCGCTTCTGCCGTAAAATGCTCCTCAAAAGTGACGACCGTGAGCTATAGCTATTTGAATGAATTAAAATATATGTCGAACGGGTTGGAGAATTTATTTGAATACGAGAAAGGGAAATGTGTGGGCATATTAAATGGTATCGACAATGAAGTGTGGGATCCAGCCACCGATCACTTCATCGTAAAAAATTATGATGCTGAAAAGGTTGAGAAGGGAAAAAATAAAAACAAAAAAGAGATCTGCGGCCAATTTGGACTCGATATTGAGAAGCCTTTGTTTGTCTTTGTTGGAAGATTGGTCGGGGAAAAAGCCGCCGACTTGTTGCCCGACAGCATCAGCTCATCGATTTATCAACATCACGCCAATTGTAATTTTCTGGTACTGGGTTCCGGCGAGCCCGATGTTGAGCATCGCCTCGAAACGATGAAGCATCAGTTCAGTGGTTACGTAAATACTTACATTGGCTACAGTGAATCATTGAGCCACCTGTTATATGCGGGGGCTGATTTTCTTCTAATGCCAAGTCGCGTGGAACCTTGCGGTCTCAATCAAATGTATGCTCTTCGTTATGGCACCGTCCCTGTGGTTAGAAGTACAGGTGGGTTGATTGACACCGTAAAGGATTTTGGCGAATACCAGGGATTTGGGATTCGGTTTAACGAGGCCAATGTTTGGGATATCACCTATTCCGTGGGACGCGCCATCGATCTTTATTATCATAAGAAAAATTTATTTAGCTGGATGCAGCAATACATGATGGGCATCGATCATTCATGGGAGAGCTCAGCCGGGGAGTATGTATTGTTGTATGAATCTTTGAAGTAGAGGTTCATTGCTTAGATCATAGATAAAAGATAATAGATAAAAGTTTCTTAAATTCATTTTCACTCGTTTCATTAAACCTTAAACTATCTGTTATGAGCTATGAAAGTATTTTGAAGACAAAGAGCTTCCAGTTTGCAGTAAGAATCATTAAACTCTACCAATACTTGAGGAAAAAGCATGGCGAATATGAAATTGCTCAGCAAGTAATCAGAGCTGGAACGGCAATCGGAGCGTTGATAAGGGAAGCAGAGTTCGCGGAAAGTCGCAAAGATTTTATTCATAAATTGTACATCGGATTGAAAGAAGCTAATGAAGCTAATTATTGGCTTGAATTGTTGCACGCCACGGAATACATAAACAAGAGAATGTTTGATTCTATGAAGAAAGACGCAGAAGAAATCTTAAAAATGTTGGTGGCAAGTGTAAAAACGACCAAACGAACTCTGTAGAACTCTTATCTATTATCTGAAAAACTTTTATCTATTTTATGAGCCAGGAAATCTTAGCAGTTATATTGGGAGGCGGCGCCGGCACCCGGCTATATCCTCTTACAGCGAGTCGGTCGAAACCGGCTGTTCCGATTGCGGGAAAATATCGCCTGGTGGATATTCCGATCTCCAATTGTATCAACTGCGGTATTAGTCGCATGTTTGTGCTCACACAATTTAACTCTGCTTCGCTAAACAGGCACATTAAGAACACGTATCATTTTAGCGCATTTAGCTCTGCTTTTGTTGACATCCTGGCGGCAGAGCAAACGCCTGATAATCCCACGTGGTACCAGGGCACTGCGGATGCTGTGCGGCAATGTTTGCGGCATATCGGCCCATTTGAAAGCGAATATATTCTGATACTTTCAGGGGACCAGCTATACCAAATGGATTTTATCGCAATGCTCGAGGGACATAAGAAAATGAATGCTGACATCTCTATTGCGACAATTCCGGTTGCGGCACGTGATGCGTCAGATTTTGGCATCATGAAAAAGAATGATGAGGGATATATTACTTCATTCATTGAAAAGCCCAAACGTGATTTGCTGCCCGACTGGGAAAGTGATACAGGAGAAGAAATGAAAAGGAAGGGAAAGATCTACCTCGCTTCGATGGGTATTTATATTTTCAGCCGACAAATGATTTTTGACATTTTGCAATCAGAATATAAACAGGATACCGATTTTGGGAAGCAGATCATTCCTCAGTCGATCAAGAAATATAAAGTAGTGAGCTACCAGTATGAAGGATACTGGACCGACATCGGAAACATTTATTCCTTTTTCGAAGCGAATCTTAATCTCACCTCCGATCTTCCCGAGTTCAACTTATTTGACAACAGCAAAGCAATTTATACCAGGGCACGCATGCTGCCTCCGGCAAAGATCAGCGGCACTACTCTTGAAAAAACATTGATCGCCGAAGGTTGCATTATCAACGCGTCACGTATCGAGAATAGTGTTATGGGTATTCGTTCGCGGATTGAGCTTGGCACAACTGTCGTTAGCAGTTATGTGATGGGCAACGATTATTTTGAAACGCTGGACGACATTGCCAACGCTAATAAAGGCGGCGTTCCTTTGCTTGGCATAGGGCATCGCTGCTATATACGCAATGCGATCATCGATAAAAATGTCCGGATTGGTGATGATGTTCGCATCAACGGCGGTAATCACCTGGAAAATTCAGATCACTCTTTGTATACAATAAAGGATGGAATTGTGGTACTGAAAAAAGGAGCCGTTATACCAAATGGATTTGTTATTTAAATTGCGAATATCAAATATCGAAATTCGAATTTCGGTCCGATAGCTAGCGGGATCGAATTTAATTCAATTTATGGCCACTAGTTTTTCATTTGAAGAACAAAAACTCTTTCCTAAACCGCGCTTAAGTTTCCGGCAGCTGTGGAATATGAGTTTTGGTTTTTTTGGAATTCAATTTGGATTTGCATTGCAGAACGCGAATGTCAGTCGCATATTTCAAACGTTAGGCGCGGAATTAGATAAGATATCTATCCTTTGGATCGCAGCGCCTGTGACAGGATTGTTAGTGCAGCCAATCATTGGCTATTTGAGTGATCGTACCTGGCATCCGTACTGGGGCAGAAGGAGACCCTTCTTTTTCACCGGTGCAATTTTAGCTTCGATTGCGTTGTTCTTAATGCCTAACTCATCCGTTCTTTGGATGGCTGCAATGGTGTTGTGGGTCATGGACGCGTCCATTAACATTTCCATGGAACCATTTAGGGCATTTGTCGGTGATAAATTGCCCGCATCGCAAAGGACGACAGGCTTTGCTTTTCAGACTTTTTTCATTGGGCTTGGTGCCGTGATCGCGTCTTTACTTCCTTTTATTTTTCACAACGTTTTTAATGTAAGCAACACGGCGTCGGCGGGCAAAATACCGCCTTCAGTTAAGTATTCATTCTATATCGGCGCGGTGGTTTTCCTGGCTGCCGTAATGTGGACGGTGTTCACTACAAAAGAATTTCCCCCCGAGGACGTAAAAAAGTGGGAAGAGGAAAAATTGAAAAACAAAGGGCTATTCAAAGGAATTGTGGAAATCACGAAAGGAATAGGAACGATGCCGAAAACTATGTTGCAATTAGCCGTCGTGCAATTTTTTACCTGGCTTGCTTTTTTCTCGATGTGGATTTACACAACGGCAGGTGTTGCGCAAAATGCCTATGGTACGACAGATACAACATCATCAGCGTTCCAGGACGCAGGGGATTGGGTTGGAGTGATGTTCATGGTATATAATGGAATCTCCGCGCTTGCAGCCTTTTTGTTGCCGCTCCTCGCCGCGCGAATTGGTCGTAGCTTTACTCACCTCATCTGTCTTATTATTGGAGGCATTGGATTGATTTCGATTTTTTTTGTAAAAGATCATCATTTTCTTTTGTTGCCGATGGTCCTGGTCGGATTTGCCTGGGCCTCAACCTTAACCATGCCTTATGCAATTTTAGCCGGTGCGTTGCCTCCCAACAAAATGGGTTTTTACATGGGCGTATTCAACTTTTTCATTGTGATACCTCAAATAGTAGCCGCTGCCATTCTTGGTTTTTTCGTTAATCGCGTCTTTCATAATCAAAGCATTTATGCTCTTGTGGTTGGTGGAAGCTCTATGATAGTTGCAGGACTTATGAATCTCATAGTGAGAGAAAAAGGTGACGAGACGCCCAAAGAGATCGTGGAAGAGGTAATGGTTTCTGAACAAACTCCTCCTTCGTATATATGAAAAACTGGCTCATCATTCTCTGTTCATCATTCCTTGTTCCTTGTTCATTATTCGCTCAGCAGAACGTTGAAGTCTATCCCTCCAACTGGTGGGTGGGGATGAAGTGGAATAAGGTGCAGATAATGGTTCACTACCCTGGAATTGGCGCTGAAAAAGGGTTTCTGACTCCAAAATACCCCGGTGTTCACGTTGGAGAAATTAAGAAGGTTGAAAATAAAAACTATTTGTTTTTTGATTTGACAATTGACAATACCGCAAAACCTGGCACGATTTCTTTCGCGTGTGTATGGCCAAGTAATGATGGATCTGCTGACAAGAAAGTTACTTTTGATTTCGAACTCAAACCTCGCCGAAAAGGAAATGGGACCGCTTACGCACAAGGAGTAACTTCGAAAGATTTTATTTACTTGCTCATGCCGGATCGTTTCAGCAACGGCGATACATCAAATGACAGAGTGCCTGGCATGAAAGATCAATCTTTGAATCGCGATGATGTTACAGCGAGACATGGCGGAGACCTGCAAGGGGTGATCAATCATCTTGATTATTTAAAAGACCTGGGTGTGACAACTGTTTGGATGACACCTGTGCTTGAAAACGATATGCCAAACAGAACTGAGCACGGTTACGCCTTCACCAATCATTATAAAATTGAACGAAGACTAGGCGGCGCAGAAATGTACAAAAAGCTAAGTGATGAATTGCACAAACGCGGAATGAAATTGATACAGGATGCAGTGTACAACCACGTGGGACTTTATCATTTTACCGTTCAGGATCCACCCATGAAAGACTGGCTGCATCAATGGCCCACATTTACCCAAACAACTTATAAAGATCAAACCATTTTTGATCCGCATGCCGCACCATCTGATACGAAGAAAATGACAGATGGCTGGTTTACCCAGCAAATGCCGGACATGAATGAAAGCAACCCTTATGTGGCAAACTATTTAATTCAGCATGCGATCTGGAGTGTAGAAGAATTTGGTGTAGATGGATGGAGAATCGATACCTATGCCTACAATGATCTGCCATTTATGAATCGCTGCAACAAGGCTTTACTCGACGAGTATCCAAAGCTCACCATGTTTGGGGAAACCTGGGTGCATGGTGTTCCCAATCAAAGTTATTTTTGCGAGAATAATTATAATATTCCGTTCAAAAGTAATCTTCAAGCAACGACCGATTTTCAATGTTTGTTTTACGGTATTCAACCTGCCATCAATGAAAATTTTGGTTGGATCGAAGGAGTGAACAAGTTGTATACAACAGCGGCGCAGGATTTTGTTTACAAAAACCCGATGCGCGAAGTTATATTTTTAGATAATCACGATCTGAACCGTTTTTATTCCGTGGTAGGAGAGGACACAACGAAGTATAAAATGGGGATCGCATGGTTGCTTACCTTCCGCGGCATTCCTGAGTTATATTATGGTGACGAAATTTTGATGACTGGATTTACCAATCCTGACGGAAATGTGAGACGTGATTTCGCAGGTGGTTGGCCGGGCGACCCTTCAAACAAATTCATCAAAGATGGAAGAACCTCAAAAGAGGAGAGCATTTTTGAATATATAAAAAGGTTTGCAAACTTTCGAAAGAATTCTTCTGCCATCACAACGGGAAAGCTGATGCAATATGTTCCTGTAGATGGTGTCTATGTTTATTTTCGATACGATGAAAAGCAAACAGTAATGTGTGTCATGAATACAAAGAATGAATCTTCGACGATTGACGTTACGAGATTTAGTGACAGGATCAAAGATTTTAAGAAGGCTTATGATGTGGCAACGGGCGTGACTTTTAGTCTTGAGCCCACGCTTACTGTGGGAGGAAAGTACTTGCTGGTGATGGATCTAAGGAAATAATTAGAGGAACAATCCCCATATCGCCTGCTGTCCCCAGCTACCCCAGTCTTCCGTCGCTTTTTTTACATTTTGCAACAGGTCAGTGGCTTTTTTCTTTTTTCCTTTTTGAGGAGGTGTGATGATGCTTGTTTTGACTCCGTTAATTTCAAGTTTTGTAGCAATCCAGCTTGTATACATGCGGGGAACCGTTATACCCATGATCATTCCAGGTAGGCCGTGAATTCCCATGGGCCCTCCGGCTATTGTTATTTCGTCAGTGTAAAAAGCAAACACATACACACTATCGAAGATGATTCCAGTGGCCTTGCGACAGAGGAAACCTGCTATTTCCCGGGTTTCATTCGGAGAGATTTTCCAATTAATGTTCATTAGCGAATCACTCATAAGATAATTATCACCGAATACAGATTTCTGATCGATAAAACTTCCCGTAGCATAATCGTTGTACCAGATGTCATCTTCTCCTTCATTATTATTCCACGGAAGTTTGGTCCTCTCATCTTTGTGATCATATAGATAAACTGCCTTATTATCATTAAAAGTGAAATGATAATAGTTGGTAGAGAATTGGGGTATCTTGTCCTTGAACATTTCAACCCAAATGCCATCGCCAAATGCTTTGTGGTTGTTTCTTCTCACCTCAAATTCGATCATACCACTGCTGATGAACTGTTGTGCATCCGCCGTTGCAAAAAAACAAATCATCAATGCGAAAAATAGTTTCTTCATAATAAATAATTAGCATGATTACCACGTCGCTGGTTTTCCATTTTTAGCAATATTCCACGTAACTGTGAGCAACCAGTATCTTCTTAAGGTTAGATAATAGGTTTCCGTGAAACTATAGCTGTTGAAATTGCGCTGGTATCCTTTGTTCTGGTCCAATATGTCGTACACTCCCAGGTTCAACTCGAGCTTATTGTCCTTCAACATTCGTTTAGTAATGGATGCGTTCCACTTTGTATAGTTACTTCTCGCTGTAAACCGTGGATCTTTTTCTCGTGCCTGGTACTCTGCATCCGTACTAAGTTCGAAATTGTGTGGTAGGGTAAATCGGCCCTGTGCCCATCCATTGAGCTGCCAGTAATCGGCATTTGCCGAACTGTTTACAGACGCGTGGGAATGGTTCCATGTAAAACTTGGACCAACGTAAAAATTGAATTTCTTCTCTACATACCTATCGAAGTTTATGCGCAAGCCATAACTAGACGTGTTGGTAACGTTTTTAACGGTATTTATAAAATCAACGTACCGGTTAATGTTGACAACAGGCCCGAAGCCGGTGCCCAATTTGAGTGCTTTAATTTTAAATCCATATTGACTATATAAATTCATAGTATAAACGCCGTTGGCATTTACCGTTTGATAGGTTCTTTTGCCAAAGTCATCCACAAGGCTGTATTGTACAAAAGCGTTTTGTGTAATATTTAGGTTGAGGTTAGTCCAAAGGTTTTTTTCCTTGAGCACATTGTAAAAATTATATCCCATGTTGAAATCGTGGCGGAAGGATTGATTCAAGCCGGGATTGCCAATATAAATGTTGAGCGGATCAGTATTTACACGGATAGGCTGTAATTGCTCAATCGACGGAGCCGTCGTCGAGCCGTTGTAATTGAACCGAAAGCTTTCATTCGGTTTAAATTTGTATGTGTATGCTACTTTGGGATAGAAGTTGGTGTAATTATAATTGATCTTATAATTATCGGTGACATTCTTTTCGACAAAGTGACTGAAGCCCACCGAGGCCCCAAAACTAAGATTGTATTTCTTCTTGTTGACCTTGAAGTTTGCTCCAGGCGTATTGATCAGCCTGTTAAACACATAAGAGTTGCTAAGGCTGTCGACAATGCTCTCATACTTGCCGCTTAGGTCCTTTTCGTTTGTGATTCGTTCGTTATTGTTGTTATAATACCCGAGCGAATAATTCACTTCGAGGTACACATCTTTCCTCAGGGGTTCGGTGTAAGCAATCTTCGTGTTAATTGTCCTGGTTGAATTGTCCTGTATATTTTGCTGATCCGTAGTATCTAGTTGATCAAGTGACCCGTTCTTGTAATAGTCGATCAGGGAATAAAGAAGCCCGTTATTTTTTACCTCTGTCCAATTAAAGTCGGTATTTGCCGAAAATGTGCGTGAAAGCTTTTTGAATTTATGCCTAAACAGAAGATTTGAAGCAATGTTATTCCTGTCAGAATTATTGGTCGTGGCTCGCGCGGTTTTGTTAATGAGTTGCCCCGACGTGTTTGAAGTTTGACCACTGTAGTCAACACGGCTTTCTGCTGAGTTGTTGTTGAATTTATTGACCCATTTTAGAGAGTTGGCCGAATCCAGGTTGTCTTCGAGCGTAACATTAAAAGCATGTTTGTTTACGGAAGAAAAGTTGTGGCTTGCACTCGACATGGTCCAGGTCGTATCAGGCAAAAATGTATTTGAGAAAACGGTGGTAAGCCCTGTTGAATTAACTTTTGAAAATTTATACCCAGAATTTAAACTAAGCTTGTCGTTATTGAATTTATTGCTGTAATGCAAGCCGGCGTTCCAGTTAGTAGGAATTCCGCTTCTGCCGCCCCAATAATTATCGTCTCCTCCGCTGTACGACATATAGATGCCGCCGTCATCGGTGGTTTCTGTTGTCAATCCATCTATACCCCCGCCATAATTTTGCGGATCCTGCCAGTCAAGGTTCACCTGCCCCGTATTACTCATGACCCCATAGCCTGCTACTTTCCTCTTTCCCTGGAAAGAATTAGCCATGGCGTCCAAATTGTATTTATCCGGCAGCCCTCCCCCTGCCTCGGCCTTTCCGAAGTATCCGCCAAGCTTTTTCATCTTCAGGTTTATCGTCTTATCCTTAACTCCGTCGTCGATACCGGTAAATTCCGCCTGGTCACTTTTTTTGTCAAACACTTGCACTTCTTGTACCTGGTCGGCCCGTAAGTTTTTTGTAGCTATGCCGGGATCGCTGCCGAAGAATTCTTCTCCATCCACTAAAACTTTTTTTACTCTTTCACCCATTGCGGTAATCTGGCCGTTCCTGTCAACCTGTATTCCAGGCAATCTTCGCAACAGTTCTTCGACATTGGCGCCGGCCCTTACTTTGAAGCTGTCGGCTGTGTAGGATATGGTGTCGCCTTTAATGCGGATAGGTGATCCCGTTTTAACAATCACTTCTGCTAACAACTTAGACTTCGGCGTGAGATAAATGTTGCCGATTTCGTTCTGAGTATTTTGTGTCAGTTCGACCTCATCAAAATAGTCGCCGAAAAAAGGGTGCGTGGCCATTAAAATAAATCTTCCTGTATCAAGGTCTTTAATGAGAAACTGTCCTTCTTTATTAGCACGTGAAAATTTTACGAGTACAGAATCAGGTTTTTTGAGAATTGCGATGACGGTGTTGGCAAGATTTTTCTTTTCAACTGTGTCGGTCACCGTACCTTTAATAGAGGCCTTTTGTGCGTGTGAAGTAATTGCAGCCAGGAGGACAAAACCAGCAACGAATTTTCTCATGGTTAATGGTTAGTTGGTTGGGACGCCTGATCTATCCGATTATGATGCGTAAGTTCTCCAGAATTTTCATATTAATCAAAGACCGTTCTCTTAATTTTAGGTTAAACGCTATTGATAATAACTAACTATGACTCCGCAAAACAAAGATTCCACAAAAAAAATCCAGAACGATTCTCCTAAAGAGTCCTTAGGCGCCTCGGGGGATAGAACCAAACCAAACGGCCCGCAACGTACGACAGAAATCGTAAATAGCAACAAAAAAAGCGATGAGCGGTCGGAGGAAAGCTCTTTGGCTGGTAAAGCTTACGAGGAGCAACATTTTGTGGATACAAGCAAACCGGTTTGGAATTATTCTTTGCTTTCTGATGATGACGTGAAAAATTACCAGGCGGGAACGCATTATAAGCTTTACGAGAAATTTGGTTCACACTCCATTAAGGTCCGTGATGTGTGGGGGATGTATTTCTGCGTTTGGGCTCCCAATGCAACGTCTGTTTCCGTCATTGGAAATTTCAATCACTGGAAAAATCATGACCATGAATTATATCCCCGGTGGGACAAGAGCGGAATTTGGGAAGGCTTCATTCCCAATTTTAATCTCGGCGAATCATATAAATATTACATTGTCGGTTATGCAAACAAAGCGCAGGACAAAGGCGATCCCTTCGCAAACTTTTGGGAAAAGCGTCCGTTGACCGCATCAATCACCTGGGATATGCATTATGAATGGAAGGATGAGGAATGGATGAGCAGGAGAAAAAATAATAATTCACTGGAAGCGCCTTGGAGTGTGTACGAAGTTCACCTGGCCAGCTGGATGCGACCCGATAGAAATAATGAAGAGGCATACAATACGTATGACCAGATCAAGGAAAGATTAGTTCCTTATGTAAAAGAAATGGGTTTTACTCATGTAGAGCTGATGCCTGTGATGGAACATCCTTTTGATGGGAGCTGGGGTTATCAGTGCACAGGTTTTTTTGCAGCTACATCGAGGTTTGGCGATCCGCAGGGGTTAATGAGGTTGATAGATGCATGCCACCAGGAAGGAATTGGAGTGATACTTGATTGGGTGCCGTCACATTTTCCTTATGATGCGCACGGTTTGTTCATGTTTGACGGCACGCACACCTACGAATACGCTGATATGCGCAAAGGATTTCATCCGGATTGGAATAGCTATGTTTTTAATTATAAAAGGGGAGAGGTGAAATCTTTTCTGATAAGCAGCGCACGGTTTTGGTTTGATAAATTTCACATCGACGGCATTCGGGTTGACGCTGTATCCTCCATGTTGAAATTGAACTACAGCCGACAGCATGGCCAGTGGGAACCAAACGAATTTGGTGGTGAAGGGAATCTTGAGGCGATGGCTTTTATCAAAGATCTTAACGAGACGATTTTTAGAGATTTTCCCGATGTACAGACGATTGCTGAGGAGGCTACTGATTGGCCCAACGTTTCACGGCCGACCTGGCAGGGTGGCTTGGGATTTGGAATGAAATGGATGATGGGTTGGATGCACGACACGTTGGACTATTTCAAAATGGATCCTTACTTCCGCCAGTTTCACCAGGATAAATTTTCATTTAGCATGATGTACTATTATGATGAAAATTTTATGCTTCCTTTTAGTCATGATGAAGTAGTGCATGGCAAGAGCCCTATGCTTTTTAAAATGCCCGGGGACGAATGGAGAAAGTTTGCCAACCTGCGCCTCATGTACACGTATATGTGGACGCACCCAGGCGCGAAGCTTTTATTCATGGGAGACGAATTTGGTCAAACGTCGGAATGGAATTATAAGTCAGAACTCGATTGGCACCTGCTGCAATATGATGCGCATCACAAACTAAAAGATTGCGTGACCGATCTGAATAAGTTATTGCAAACCGAACCGGCGATGTATGAAAATCAATTTAGCATTTACGGCTTCGAGTGGGTTGATCTTAATCATCGCGCGGAAACGGTCGTGTCATATAGAAGGAAAGGAAAGAATAAAGAAGATGACCTGCTGATTATTTTAAATCTGACACCGGTAGCAAGGAATGATTGGGCAGTATACGTCAGCGACAAAGAATTTACCCAAGAGATCTTTAATAGTGACGACAAAAAATATTGGG
>VBAU01000019.1 GCA_005883855.1 Bacteroidota bacterium | reverse complement strand
TCTTCGCGTCTCTTAATAAATCTTCTTCCTCCTTCTGCGCTAAATATTTGAATCAGGGCTGCGACGAAACCGCTCCATCCAGTCTGATGTTGCGCTCCTACACCAGCGCCCGTATCGCCATGAAAGTATTCAAAGAATAACAAGTAGTCGCGGAAGTAAGGATCATGCTGAAATTTGTCGATATTATCGTACAAAGGTCTCGTGCCATTCTCGCCACGTAAGAAAATATTTGTCAAACGATTCGCAAGTTCGCTAGCCACTTCTGACAGGGTCATGAGGTTGCCCGAACCAGTAGGACACTCAATCTTAAAATCGTCACCATAATATAAGTGCAAATTGTGCAGTGCACGGACGATGAGCGCATTAATAGGGAACCAGATGGGGCCTCTCCAGTTGGAATTGCCGCCAAACATTCCACTCTCCGATTCAGCAGGCCAATAATCTACTCTGTGCTCTTGCCCATTCGCATAAAATATATAAGGGTGTTCGCGGTGATAACGGGAAATCGAACGAATTCCATAAGGGCTCAGGAATTCGTTTTCATCCAACATGACCTTTAACACACTCCGCAACTTGCTCTCATCCATAATCGATAACAAGAAAGCGCCGTTGGCATTCTTTGCAGTCATGTTTACGGCCAGCTCCTTTTGCTCGCCAAGGAAAGTTCGAACTCTCCTGAGCAATTCGGGATAACGCTGCTCAAGTGACGGTGGAAATACAGAGGCGGCACAAAGCGGAAGCAATCCGACAAGCGACCTAACTTTCAACGGACAGGTTTCACCGTTCGGCAGGCAGAGCACATCGTAAAAGAATTTGTCGTTGTCATCCCACATTTTAAAACCTCCGTCTCCCGCCATGGCAGAAGCAATCCAGAAAAAGTGCTCTGTAAACTTTATCGCCATCTCTTCATACACCTTGTCATGCTCGGCAAGTTCAATTGAAATCTGCAGCATCACCTGGCAGTAAAAGGCCATCCACGCCGTTGCATCTGCCTGTTGCAAATACCCGCCTGTTGGCAACGCTGCACTGCGGTCAAACACTCCAATGTTATCAAGGCCGAGAAAACCTCCCTCAAAAACATTGTTTCCGTTAGCATCCTTGCGATTTACCCACCAGGTGAAATTGAGCAATAGTTTATGAAACTCTTCTTTCAGGAAATCAATGTCTGATTGTCCCCAAATTTCTTTCTCTATGACGTAAACAAAATAGACAGCCCAGGGATGTATAGGTGGGTTCACATCTCCGAATGCCCATTCATACGCCGGCAACTGGCCGTTAGGATGCATATACCATTCCTTTGTAAGTAAGGAAAGTTGGTTCTTCGAAAAAACCGGATCAATTAAGGAAATTGGGATGCAGTGGAATGCGAGATCCCATGCGGCAAACCAGGGATATTCCCATTTGTCGGGCATGGATATGATTTCTGCAGTTTTCATGTGAGGCCAGGCTTTGTTACGCCCCATTTTTCTTGCTGCCGGCGGAGGCGGCATTGCCGGGTCGCCACTCAACCATTGCTTCACATCAAAGTAATAATATTGTTTGCCCCACATCATTCCAGCAAGTGCCTGGCGCTGCACGAGTTTGGCATCCTCCGAATCAACTTCCTTTTGCAACCCGTCGTAAAAGTCGTCCGCTTCTTTTTTCCTGTTGTCAAAAATCCCATCGAATTCGGCGAAGGGGTTGATAAATTCCTCTTTGCTTAGCCGCAAACGAATCGTTACAGAAGCCTGGGCCGGGATCAATACGTCGTAATTAGCTGCCGCTTTTGTTCCCTTTTTTTCAGGCTTGATTGCTGTGCCATCTCCGTGAATTAAATAATTATTGACACCATCTTTGTAAAATTGTTTGCCATCGTCGTGATTGTAGAGGCGTTTTGTGTTCGTCTCATTATCGGTGAAAAATAATTCAGGGGCACCGTCACAGTACATATGAAGTTTGCCTAAATCCCTGTGCTCAATGGCCAACTCACTCCCTCCGGCAACGAAGATGGAAGGTGTGTACTCATTATAGCCCCATGCCCAGGTATTTCGAAACCACACTGTTGGTAACACATTGAGTGAGGCCTGTTCTTTGCCGCGATTGTGAACGGAGATTTTGACGAGAATGTCCTCCGTGTCATTTTTCGCATATTCTACGAACACATCAAAGTATTTGTCTTCATCAAAAATTCCGGTATCGATCAGCTCAAACTCGGATTCTTGTTTGCTGCGCCTCCGGTTCTCCTCTAGCAACCAACTATAAGGATACTCATGCTGTGGATACTTGTAGAGCATTTTCATATAGCTATGAGTAGGAGTGCTGTCGAGATAATAGTAACACTCTTTCACATCCTCACCATGGTTGCCTTCGCTTCCTGTCACTCCAAAGTATCTCTCTTTTAGTATCGGATCTCGCTTATTCCACAAAGCAATAGCGAAACACAGTAGCTGCCGGTCATCGCTGATTCCCGCAATGCCTTCTTCACCCCAACGATATGCTTTGCTGCGAGCCATGTCATGGGTGATAAAGTCCCACGCGGTGCCACTTTCGCTGTAATCTTCTCTTACAGTACCCCACTGCCGGTCAGTAAGGTAAGGGCCCCATTTTTTCCATGTCAGATCTTTTAACCGCAAATGTTCGATAGTATTCATAAAGAAATTTTTTGTGTGATTAAAATCCTTTTTCGCATCACGTCAATTCCGCGCTGAGGTATTCAAATACAAATGGTTTACACAAATAGCGTCTAAATATCGTTGGTATCGTTTCGCTACTTTACGGAAGTAAAGCCGCGCATCGCTGAAGGTGAACAAGCTGTGGTAACTCCAATATTCATTTAAGTTAGTCGAAAAATTGAAATATATGCTGGCAACGCGCCAAAAAATTTAAAACAGGGCCGATTTTTCTAGAATGCGCGGCTGTTGTGCCTGCAGCGAGCTTTCTCCTGGGCCCGTTTATCAGTTAAATGGATGTAATTTCGTTCTCACCGACTAATTTTAATCGTCACCTGGTCATACGCAAAGCCAAAATTTGTCCCAATAATCGATACCCAGCAATCCGACTTTTGAATGGCACGAGAGAAGTAATTGTAACTCAATAAACTCATCCTCATGTTCAAAGAAAAATACGCAATCGGAAAAGACTTGCGAAGTAAAACGCATCGAAGCGAGCAGGCAATGTGGAAGCCATCACGGAGTCGGCCGTCTGTAAAGCAAATGATTGAACTGTCAAATTATGACAGGCTTCCAGACCTAATTCCAGTACGCCATTTTAGAATGAGTGGCTCTCCGTTTGTTTTTTACCGGGCAACGGCGTCAATTATGGCAAGAGATCTTTCGTCTACTCCTTCGTCGGGCATTACTATACAAACTTGTGGGGACTGTCACTTAATGAACTTCGGTGGATTTGCTACTCCTGAAAGACACATCGTGATGGACATAAATGATTTTGATGAGACACTTCCAGGGCCATGGGAATGGGATGTAAAACGTTTGGCAGCAAGCTTTGCATTGGCCGGCCGTGAAAAAAACCTTGGCAAAAACAATACCGACGAGGTGGTCATGGAATTAATCAGAGGTTATCAAAATGCGCTCAATGAATTCGCTAATATGTCTTTTCTCGATCTCTGGTATTTGAAATTTGACCTGGAAGAAATTGCACGTGAACAAAAAAATGGCGAGGTGAAAGAGCGCCTTCAAAAAACGTTGGCGAAGGGTCGAAAGCAAACACACGACAAGGTATTTTACAAAATGACCAGCGATAACATGGGCAAGTTCTCTATCACGGAAGTGCCGCCTTTAATCCTGCACCCTTTTAATCTCGAGGAATCGATGGAGATGATCAGAATGTTTTTCGAGCAGTACAAAGGCACCATGCAACCTGACCGACGACTTCTCTTCGATCAATATACTATTACGGATGTGGCTCTGAAAGTTGTGGGTGTTGGAAGTGTAGGCACTCGCTGCTACATTGCTCTAATGTTGAACGATAACCAGGAACCGCTGTTTTTACAGGTAAAAGAGGCTCGTCAATCTGTCCTTGAGCCGTACACAAAACCGAGCGATTATCAGCATCATGGAGAACGAATTGTACAGGGGCAGCGTTTGATGCAATCCGCTAGTGATATCTTTTTAGGCTGGACAACGGGTCCAACGGGCCGGCATTTTTACGTGCGCCAGTTGAGAGATGATGAATAAAGATCTCCTCACGATCTATGCCCGATTCTGCGGAAGGGTGTTGGCAAAAGCACACTGCAAGACAAACCAGGGAGCGATCATTTCCGGTTACATCGGGAAAGGAGACAACTTCGCAAAAGCCATAACAACTTTTGCGAACCTGTATGCCGACCAAACAGAAAAGGACTTCGAAGAATTTACAAAAGCCATTCGCTCAGGTGAACTTCCAATCGCAAAGGAGTTTGCTACTGAGTCAGTAGCAGTTTAGCGCTATCTTAAAATCCGAAATCCGAAATAATTTTTTGTCTCAACGAGGTCTTTTTGCTTAGCGCGGTATGAATTTCCTTTATGTTCAGCAAAAGACCCGTTGGAACGTCAAGCAGCATAAATCCGAGACCCGAAGTCACCATTCACGACTGACGACCCACCACTCACTACTCACGACAATGTACTTTCTTCGAGTTGCCCCAGTTTACTGATGATAGTTCGGCTCGCGTGAAATCTAAATTGGAGCCTACTAAGTTGCTCTTTCGAAACGAGGTGCCGAAGTTCCTTGTAACATTAGACGATATTCTTTTTAATACGGTAAATCCCTTCGCCCCACTTAGGGCCCGCCTGCTGATCAACAAGCTAGCTACTGCCATGATCAAAGGCCCTAGGTCGCCACCAAGGGTTCTTCCAAAGACGGCGCCTGAGGCTGCGACGAAAAGAAACAGAATGGTGGACAAACTGCCCCCAAGTGTAACGGCGATCGTTCCTACCAGAAACATCACCATCAGGAATAAGTTGCAAAGGATGAGATAGAACATGCCCATTCCCGTTCCAGCCCCGGTAAAATAAGCAACGAGACCGATC
Source organism: Bacteroidota bacterium (assembly GCA_005883855.1). Classification (GTDB taxonomy): domain Bacteria; phylum Bacteroidota; class Bacteroidia; order Chitinophagales; family Chitinophagaceae; genus VBAU01. The sequence continues at coordinate 1,209 of VBAU01000019.1, read as the reverse complement.
AGTAATGCCACAAGGCAGGTAGGTAAAATCAGGTGGCTGATTGCGGCGCCTCCGCCCCTCGACCAGGCGTACGCGATAAATACAACGTACAGTACGAGCGTTATAACGCCAGCAAGCCCCAGGTGTGGGTCATCTGATTTTAGCATGAACTGAATTGTGCGCCCGGCTAACATCGCGACATACCCTGAAAGCAACGCAATCACAACTGCTATTACAAATATTATTGCCTTATTGACCGGCGTTATCCCTGTCGTGACATTCGTGAAGTCGACGCCTGAAAGATTGGAACCGCTGAAATCAGCGCCTCGAAGATCGCTGCCCGAAAAATTTGCATTACTGAGGTCCTGGTTTCTAAAAGCTCCGTTTTGAAAATTCTTGTTCGCCTGATCAGGCGCGGTCGTCTTGTTCATTAATTCACTCATAATTTTTTTTCAGCAAGTGCAGATTAAGGTACGACTATTTCGAACGAGTAAAAAATGTTGGCAAAAAATTTTAGCAGAGTACTTACCGCGTATTTCGGGCGTTCGATTCTTATAAGATTTGCCTTGCGAGTCGCGACAGAGTCATGGCGAAGCAAATTGGATTGCTTCGTCGCCTTCACTCTTCGAGTGAGGGGATTGCTTCGTCACCTTGCACTTCGCTTCGCTCAGTGCAAGGCTCCTCGCAAGTTAGTTGCCATAAAAGAACTGCTCCCTGATAATTTTCCCGTCCTTCCATTCCTGCACGGACACCTGAGTGTAATTTCTCAATCCCCAGTCCTTATGCGTATAATCGTAGTGCCATTCAACCATTGTTATTCCCGCCCCAGCGGTTACCTTCAATGGTTTTGCGCCCCGGAACTCAACGACCGACGCAAAAAACTCTTCTTCTCTTTTCCGGTTAGCGTTTTTTCCAACTGTCGGAGGGTTTTCGTTTTCCTGCATCACCACATTGTCATCATAGTACGCTTCAAAAGCATCTAATGCCTTTCCCTGTAACACGAGATCATTCAGATCAGTGATCTTTTCGAGTAGTGTTGTCATAAGTCCTGTATTTAATTTTAATGCAAAGCTCATGACGCTAATGGCGATGGAAAATAAACCAGGTTAATAAATGAAGTTGAACTAGTTCAATTTAGAGCACCAATCATGCGAATTACACGAATTATTCTTCTTTTTTTTCGATAAGCTGGCTTCGGATCTTGCTGAGAAATTCTTTGGTGATGCCGAG
>VBAU01000018.1:413-4598 GCA_005883855.1 Bacteroidota bacterium | reverse complement strand
GCAGCCCATTAAATGTGAAGGCCAGGCTTACCCATCTCATGTCTGTTTCACTTGCTGCCATCACCGTCTTCGCATTTCCAACTATTTCACTCAAAGCGCCGACCCATTTGCGCCCGGCTTCGGCATTTTGAAAGGTGATAAAGTTGTATTGCGCAATGGTTGCGTGGGGACGGGTTAAAAGGTAATGTTGGATGTCTTCTAATTCCATCATGATTTTTTGTTTGATAAACCGAGCTATTGCATTTGGTCAAGCATGTCAGAAAATGCAGCTTTTAGTTTTAGCGCCTTTTTTATTTCATCAGATGATACGTAGGGGTATTCACCATATTCCAAAAAACTTGGTCGCTGATGTTCACGGAAGAATTTGACGACCGCATTGACGTTTGTTTTCCAGTCTTCGGGAAATCCTTCAAGATTGACAAAAACGGTGGTGACACCGGTGCTGTTAAACAATGCGATGGCATCTTCCATATATTTGTCGAAGTCCGTGTCAAAAATACCCTGGTACATGAAGTGCAAACCGGAGCCTACATCAAACAAGACCCAGCGCAGATAGTGAAGTTTTAATGGTGCGAGCACGGTAGGATCGCCCTTTACCGCGCTTTCTATCGTCCTACCGTATTCACGGATCGCATCTTCTCTTCCTGGTTTAACTTTCACGATAATGGTGAAGCCATAGTTTGCCGGTGTCTGGGGATAAACCGGGCCATACCGGCCATCTTCCTTTTTAAAATACCCTTCTTTTGGCAGGGCCATTGCTGATGGCTTTGTCCAGCCATTGCTGATTAAAGTTTCTGACATAAATCTCTGTTTTTTTGGTTAACGTTAATAGGTTTGAACATTCGAATAATTAATGAGATAGCTGTTACGAATCAATTGACTCCGATCACACATCGTTGTCAATACGGCCTTGTAATTCTACTTCCAGCTCCTGCCGCATCTTTTCGTATTCTTCGATGGTTTGGAGTTTTTCGGAGAATTCTTTTCGAAATTTATCAAGGTGCTTCATGCATAAGTAATAATCTTCACAAATCGCCCTGAACCTGTTATCCGTATAGTATAACGAAAGGATGTGATCTTTATAATCAGGCCATCTTTCCTTTACTGTCTCCAGTTGGAAATTTCTAGCTTCCATTGTATAAATATTTACTAATGGTGAATGCTGAAAGGTTTTGTGTGTCATTGGTTTGTCATTTCGCACATCATGGTTAAAGAGCACCACTAATGTACTGCGGGATGTTGTCAGATTTTTTTTCTTCGGGCGTTTAACAGTAAAACCCCAGCCGGCGAAATAACGCGCGAAATGCTTCATTAAAATTATTGTTGCCCGATTTTATAAACCTTTCCCGATTTGAAAGCGCATTAACACTTATCGTCTCTTTTTTAAAAGACCTTTGCCTGACAAAAGACACCTGTATGAACAATTCGACTTGCATTGAGAGTGACTGCCTGTTTAGTGTGACCGCCGTAGAGCAGGAACTGGAAAACATATTCCGTGCTCCCTATTTCTCAGAATCGCCTATATTAAAAAAGTTTTTGTCGTTCATTGTAGAGGAAACCATCCGTGGCCGTTCAAACTGTCTCAAAGAATACACGATCGCTGTCAACGTGCTTGACAAACCGCTGCATTTTAACCCGCAGGAGAATGGGATTGTAAGGATCCATGCAGGAAGATTGCGGCGTGCATTGAGCCGGTACTATAGCGAGATCGGCCGCACTGACCAAATTGTGATTACAATCCCAAAGGGTAAATACGTTCCTCTCTTCGCCAACCGTTTAAATCCTGCGGACGCCGCATTGATTGATCGCGAACTTCGTGAGGATTCCTTTGCACCTGACGAAGAAGATAATATAATTCTTGCCGTGCTGCCTCTTATTTGCTCGACAAAAACAGGCCTCGCCAAATCCTTTGCAGATGGTTTGTGTTTGCAAATTAGCTCAAAGCTTATGCGACTCAATCAAGTGTCGGTGATAGCGTACCAGGCCGTCAAAAATCTTGTGGATTCGCAGCCGGATTACAAAGAGCTTGGCGCATCAATTGGTTTCAATTATATCATAACGGGGGGCGTCCAATTTTTAAAGCACCATGTTCGCGTCTACATACAATTGGTCGAATGTGCGTCTTACAAACAATTATGGTGTGAAAGTTTTGAACGAGAGGTAACCAGTTCTAATCTTTTCGAAATTGAAGACGAGTTCTGCCAATCCATCGTAAACCACGTTGAGGAATTAAGTGAAAGAAAATACAGCAACAGCAAAATGTTGGTGCATTCTGGCGGTTAAACGTGAATGACACTTCCCCCGACATCGAGCTTTTTCACTCCTGATTATTTGCAGCGGTGACTCTTAGCCTTTCACTAACAACACCCACAAAACTGACAACACGGGGCCGATGATCCCGATCAGAATGCCCCCCAGCAGAAAGTCTTTTTGCCGAAGCAGTCCTGTGCTGAAACAAATTGCGTTTGGAGGTGTTGATACCGGCAGAAATAATGCAGTTGAAGCCGACAGCCCAATGGTCATCGCGGCCTCCACTTTGTAATCAGGTAGAAGTGCAAAAGCTAACGGGATAAGGACCGTACTTGCCGCGGCATTGCTCATAATATTTGTAAAGATCATCGTGACGTAAGCAAAAATAATAAGAAAGGCCACGGGATGTATATGAATCGACTGCATTTGATTAGCGTAGTGCTCCAAAATCCGGGTGGACTCAAGGGCTTCACCAAGCGACATTGAACCCGCGATTAAGAACAGGGTATCCCAGGGAAGCCCCCGTATATCATCAGCATTAATCACGCCTGTAAGAGTAAATATCACGATTGGAATGGCAGCTACTGCTGCCACGGAAATGCCATGAAGCGAACCGGTTAACCAAAACAAAATAGTAATTACAAGGACAACCAATACAAGTTTACGTTGAAAGCCCGGTTCTTCTTTCTCGTCGGATTTTTGGTCTTTTTGAAAGTCGAGAGACACCGGCGTCGAAGTCTTGACGAATCGGCGAATCAAAACAAAGCAGCTGATTGCCGTGAGCACGATGGCCACGGGCATTCCGTATATTATCCAATGTAAAAAATCCATGTTAACTCCTTCATTCTCCAGTATTCCCGCGGCAATAGCGTTTGGCGGAGTGCCAATGATCGTCGCCATTCCTCCAGTGGTCGCGGATATTGAAATGCCAAGCAACAATGCTTTGCTGACTCCCGATTTGCCGAGGCTAGTCAACAAAGGCATCAGTGCAGCAACCAACATGACAGTGGTAGCGGTGTTTGACATGATCATCGAAGCAAACATCGTTGTGCACATAAAGGCGATTACAATATTCCTGGGTTTTGTTCCTGAAACTCTTAACGTGAGTTTTAACAACCTCTCGTCGAGCTTAGTTTTCGTCATTGCAGCAGCAAGAAAAAAACCTCCGAGTAACAACCAGATGATGCTGCTTGAAAAAGTATTTACGTACCTGTCTATTTTTTCAGGCGCTGAGTTGAAATGAGGATTGCCGAGTGTAAAAACGAGGTAGGCCATGATAAAAAGCGCCACTGCGAAAGCAGGAATGGCCTCTGTTATCCATAGCCCAACCGAAAAAAACAATAAGAAAAATACGTAGACCTGTGAATCGGTAAATGTTGGCTCCTTCACTAGCCAGGTGAGTCCTAACGCAATTACGAATGACCCGATGAAGAAAAGAACGGACCTGTACTTATTTCTTTTTGGAACAACTAGATCATTCATCTGGTCTTCTTTTGTGATTGACTGCCATTACCAACAGCAAACGCGACAAGCCAAGTGAGAGTTGCTACCAATAAAACTATGATTTATTCATGCGTTGTTTTCGTGAGATGTTGCGGCGATTTCCATTTATCGGTTAAATCAGGGAAGTTGAATCCGCTGCGGGTATATTTGGGATAACTGCAAGAAGGGTTTATTACATGGTTATACCAAAAAATGATTACAAGCTTTTTATTTCTGAGGCCGTGGGAACAGCCTTGCTGCTTTTCGGTGGTTTAAACATTGTAATTTTCAATTGGGGTGAGGGCTCGGTAGTGGCCAAACTTATACCATCTGAATTAGCTCGAACGATACTCACCGGGTTTATGTTTGGCTGTGTTGGTTGTCTCATCGCATTGTCCTGGGTGGGAAAAATAAGCGGGGCACATATTAACCCTGCGGTATCGCTGGCTTTTT
>VBAU01000018.1:0-398 GCA_005883855.1 Bacteroidota bacterium | reverse complement strand
TTTTGGCTGCGCGGCAAAATGAAGACCAACACGATGATCGGATACATCGTGGCGCAGATGATTGGGGCGGTCATTGGTTGCTTGCCTTTACTGCTGATTTGGAAGGAACAAGGCCGAAGTATCCAATACGGCATCACGCTACCTAACGCGGGTGTGGGCATCGGCTTCCTTAGTGAAATACTTGCCACGGGCGCACTGATTTTCTATTTATACATTTTTATCGGTAGAAAAAAATTGAGAAATTATACTCCGTACGGCATACCTGTATTGTATAGTATTTTGAATATTTTTTTTGCGGCTCGCTCCGGCGACAGTACAAATCCTGCACGCAGTTTTGGGCCCGCGGTAATAACAGGAAATTTTTCTTACTACTGGTTATATTGGGTTGCACCTGTGAT
>VBAU01000017.1:2251-6526 GCA_005883855.1 Bacteroidota bacterium | reverse complement strand
CTCCCCATCAGCGCCCCGGCTGTTATGATTAGACCCGATCGTTGCGCCGGCGGCCATGTTACTCTGGCCCATCACAAGGGCTGCACACAAGAAAGAATTGTTATGGTGCTGTTCGTGCCCGGGAAAGATCAGTGAATTCAAGACTTCGCAGCATGAGATCGTAGAATTATTTCCCAAGTAGGAATTGATCAGCCTGGCGCCATATTTTAACTGGGAATGTGAAGCCAGGATAAATCGCACCGCCTTTACTCCATAAAAAACCCTGCAGCCAAAGCCAACGAGGCCATTGACCAGCTCAACTCCTTCCCCTATTTGTGATTTTTCTTCGGGTGAAGAATTAATGGTAAGATTTTTCAATTTGTTGGCGCCCTTGATGTAGGCGTCGCTGCCGATCCAAACATCCTTAAGAATCTTACTGTTTTTTATCACCGTTCTGTCGCCTATTTTTCCATAGTACCCGCGTTTGTTGTCAAATTCTCTTTGAGTGAATTCTTTAAATTTCTTCATCAGTACTTCGTCATCTCTATAGCGCGACCATAAATAAGCATCTCCAGGCAGCATGCCATTGAAGGGGATCACACTTCGTCCTCCATTTTCGTTGCAGATCTCCAGCCATATACGCACGGCCTCACTCTCTCCGTCCTTTAAAATACCATTGCCAAATTTGGAATGATCAGTGGTTGAAAGCTCATTTACGTTTACAAGGATCACTTCATTGCCAACGATATAATGACTCACATAGTTTACATTGTCTACAACTACATTATTGCCGAAATCACAACTGATGATAGTGCTGTTGTAAAGACCGACCGTAAGCCTGATATCATGAAACGACAAGTACAGCGGCTCAAGTTTTCCAATGCGGACCAGTCCAAAGAATTTGCAATTCTTGACAAGTTCAGGATTAAACGCATCCGAAACGAGAACATTGTTCCAGTCATCGGATGTGTTTCGGTTGCGCACCAACACTTCAATCTCGTAAGCCGTTAATTTCCGGTATTGAATTCCGTTTCGATTCTGGATATTGCGGAGGTAATATTCGTCTTTACCTTTTGGAATGTATTTTGAAGAAATAAAATCATAACCAAGCGAGCCGATCGGACTTTTTTGAATTTCGTTCATAGAAAACAAATATAAAGGAACTCCGCTTCTTATTCGACCGTCACGCTCTTCGCCAAATTCCTGGGTTTATCGACGTCACAATTCTTCGCTACGCCAATGTAGTAAGCAAGCAATTGAAGCGGAATTACACTTAACATTGGTGCGACGATTTCATCTGCTTCGGGGACGATCAATACATCATCACACATAGCGATCGTACTATCGTCGCCCTCTGAGACAACGGCGATTAATTTTCCCATTCGTGCTTTTATCTCCTGCATATTACTCACAATCTTTTCATGATAGGCATCACGAGTGGCAACAAAAACTACGGGAAGTGTTTCGTCGACCAGCGCTATTGGACCATGCTTCATTTCTGCAGCGGGATAACCTTCGGCGTGGATGTAAGAAATTTCTTTCAATTTCAGCGCGCCTTCCAGAGCAACGGGGAAATTATACCCGCGACCGAGATAGAGAAAGTCCCGCGCATCTTTATATTTTTCTGCGAGCTCCTTGATATGATGAGTCGATTCGAGCAGCTTGAAACATTTTTCGGGCACCGCATGTAATTCGTTTAGTAAATGAAGGTACCGGTCGTCGCTGATGGTCTGTTTTCTTTTAGCAATTTTCAACGCGATCATTGTTAAAACCGCTAACTGCGCCGTAAATGCCTTGGTGGAGGCCACACCAATTTCGGGACCCGCGTGCGTATATGCTCCGCCATGGCTTGCCCTCGCAATAGATGAACCTACTACGTTGACAACACCCAGAATAACTGCCCCTTGTCGTTTCGCATTTTCGATAGCCACTAACGTATCGGCGGTCTCACCGCTTTGGGAAATGGCAATGATGATATCTCCTTTATTGATTACAGGATTACGATACCTGAATTCTGAAGCATATTCTACTTCGACATTGATACGACACAATTCTTCGAAAATGTATTCCGCAACCAGACCCGCGTGCCAACTGGTGCCGCAGGCAACCATCACAATACGATTTGCCTTCATGATCTGTTCAGCATACTCCTCAATTCCTTTCATGGTAATCGTGCCGCTTTCCAGGTCTAGTCGTCCGCGAAGACAATCATGGATTGTGCTTGGCTGCTCAAAAATTTCTTTTAGCATGAAATGATCATATCCTCCCTTCTCGATGGCTGCCAATTCCAAGTCTAACTTGGTGATGTAAGGAGTTATTTTTTCATTGCCGAGATTTTTCAGGATAAGCTCGTCAGGCTTGATAATTGCCAGCTCATAATCGTTGACATAAACAACTTCTTTGGTGTACTCAATGATAGGAGAGGCGTCACTCGCAAGGAAATGTTCACCCTTACCGACGCCGATCACAAGAGGGCTTCCTTTTCTTGCAGCGATCAATGTGTCCGGATGATCCTGGTCTATCAATACGATCACATAGGCGCCCACAACTCTTTTCAAAGCAATGCGCAGTGCTTCCTCTAAAGAACAGTTATTATTTTTTTGAATGTCTTCAATGAAATTCAATAGCACTTCAGTATCGGTATCGCTTTGAAACTTGTATCCTTTTTTGGTGAGATCTTGTTTGAGCAGAGAATAATTTTCAATTATGCCGTTGTGAATCATTGCCAACTTACCGCTCGCTGAGGTGTGAGGATGAGCGTTGCAATCATTAGGTTCTCCATGCGTCGCCCAACGGGTATGACCAATCCCGATCGTCGCATGAAGATCCTTTCCGACGAGTGCTTCTTCGAGATCAGCCACCTTACCTTTTTTCTTATATACTTTCAGCCCGCTGTTAAGCAAAGCCACACCGGCACTGTCATATCCGCGATATTCAAGGCGTTTGAGGCCTTTTAAAATTACAGGATACGCTTCGCGGGGTCCAACATAGGCAACGATTCCACACATAATTTGAAGGTTGAGATTAAGGTTTAAGCTCAGACAAAATTTATGCCTTGCATGTCCGTTGCGAAAATCTTAAAAATAGAGGAGATGGCAAAAAAGACCGGTTTATAAGGCGTGGTTTACGGTCTGCTTACTTGTTTTTATCTTTAGCGTTGCCAGAAATAAGTTAACTGAACCATAAATCAGAAATGCGGCGGTGACAATTCCGGGTATCCATTGCCATAAATAAAGACTTCCTGCTAAATGTGCCCGGCCAGTTAACAGCATGATAAACGCGAAAGGCTAGCAAACAATATCACCGCGCGTTCGCCTTGCAAGAGTACCTGGACAAGAAAAGCAGCCAAACATCAACGCAAACAAGCCCCGTGAACCAAAAAGGAAATGTAAACGTGGGAAGGGGAATTCCTGTGCTGGCCCCTATTTTCAATATATTTTCATTATAAACAGGCAGGAAACCATTGATTGCTTCGTCAACGTAGCAACAGAATGAATGATAACACGAACCATGCCTTGCCAAATCTATTTGCCGGAACGCCATGAACAGAAGATGAAAACATTTAACTTGCCTTATTAAAAAACCGGGCGCTTGAAAGGGGCTCGGACCATTAAACCTTATCCTATGAAAATTCGAATTCAAATTTAGCCCCTGCTTAATTTTTTTTGCTGACCTTGGTCAGGAGTCAATAATTTTTTACTGAGAACAACATTTTACAGAACCAATTCCATCTTTACGTCTGCGGTCACCAAAGGGGAATTGCTGGCATCGACATGGGTGAAGCCATATTTTTGGTAAAGCGTAATGGCGGGAATCAATTGACTATTGGAATAAAGAAATATTTTTCTGGCTTTCAATTCCCTGGCCTTGTCTAAACATTTTTCGAGCAACATTTTGCTGATACCTCTTCCCTGGAAAGCTGGTGCCACGGCCATTTTAACCAATTCGAAGATTGCTTCTCCTCCATTTGCCAACCCGGCCGTCCCTATTATATGGCTGCCCGATTTGGCCAGGTAAATGAACCCTCCGCGATCGAGAATAGTTTTCTTTGGATCGTTGATTATTTGCAGGTCGTGCGATTCTGCCAGGCCATATTTATTGAGCCATTCTAAATTCAGTTGCTTAAAATCGTTCGCATATTCGTCAGAATAATCGATGATTTCTATCATTAAGTGCAGATTACTTTGAAGTACAAATTTAAAAATTGGCTACAATAACTTTCCGCTCAAGATGAGGAAGGCCACGGAAAAATAAATCACAAGGCCGGTGACATCCACCAACGTGGCGACAAAAGGC
>VBAU01000017.1:0-2229 GCA_005883855.1 Bacteroidota bacterium | reverse complement strand
CGCAATGGACTACCAGTGCACGTCGTACAGGCTGGGCGAAATAGAATGCTACACCACAATCCGTAGAAAACCGATCACACCAAGCACAATACCTAATAATAATCCTGAAGCGATCTCACGACGGATGACTCGCAACCAGTCAGCAATGGTGATCTCGCCAACCGCCATTGCCTGTATGATGAGTGTAGATGCCTGGGAGCCGGTGTTTCCGCCACTTGAAATAATAAGCGGAACAAATAACGCCAGCACAACAGCCTTGGCGATCTCATCTTGGAAGTAAGCCATGGCGGTTGCGGTAAGCATTTCACCTAAAAATAAAACGACGAGCCATACGATTCTTTTTTTGAAAAGACGAAAGATGGGCATTTCAAGATACGGTTCGTCGAGTGCCGAAGTACCGCCGATCTTCTGGATGTCTTCACTGAATTCCTCTTCGGCGACCCAAAGTATATCGTCAATTGTTACGATCCCCAATAATTTATTGCTGTTGCTTACAACTGGTAAAGCTACCCGGTTATTCATTTTAAAGGTTTCATTTGCTTTTTCCTGGTCGTCATATGCATTCAATGCGATGTAACGGCCGTCCATTATTTCTGAAACCGTTCGGTCGGGCGGTGAAAGCAAAAACTCGCGAATCCGGATATCGTCAATGAGTTCGCCGGTTCTGTTAATAATATAAATGACGTCAATCGTTTCGCTGTCCTTGCCTTTCTTACGAATAGTGTCGAGCACTTCGGCAACGGTATTATTTTCGTAGACGTACACGTAGTCCGGAGTCATCAGTCTTCCCACGCTGTTTTCAGGGTAGCCGAGTAGTGAAAGAGTGATCTTTCTCTCTTCTGTGTTGAGAAGCTTGATCAACTCGCGAACTACATTACTGTGTAGTTCTTCAAGGAAATCGGTTCGATCGTCGGGAGGCAGTTCGTTCAATAACGCGGCCGTTTTGTTCGGTGGCAGTTCTTGGATTATTTTTTTTTGCTGTGAAAGTTCCAGGATCTTGAATACGCCAACTGCCCGGTGGACGGACATACCAGAAATGATCAGCGTGTCATATTCCGGATACTCATCAATTAGCTTAGCTACGTCGCTGATGTTTTGATCATCCAGAAAATCGCACAGAGGCTGCCTGTCTGCCAACTGCAGAAGAGCGAGAAACTCCTCATGAAAACTATCCTGCTCGTTAGCCGAATCAACCTGTACATTTCCTTCCAACATGCGGCAAATTTAAGGACTCGGGGCTAAGAACTCTGAGCTGCAATGCGAAATGATCATTAATTTCAACCTCGATTGTCGTGCAAAGACCTTCTTGAATAATGATCGAACAATAATTTCAAGGTGTAATGATTCTACCTTGTCTTTACATTGCTTTAACCAAAACGATGGGTCGTGGTGTATTTACGTCTGAGAATATTGATTCAGGCGTTATAGTTGAAGAATCTCCCGTTATCGTAATGACCAAGGAAGAAAGGAAATTATTGGATCAGACTCGGCTGTTCAATTATATTTTTGAATGGGGCGCGAAAAAGAACCAGTGCTGCCTGGCCCTGGGATATGCTGCGATCTATAATCATTCATACAAATCCAACTGTGAATACGAAATGAATTTTGAAAAAGAGATCATTACAGTTAAGGCTGTACATTTTATCAGGGCAGGTGACGAGCTTTTTATTAATTATAATGGGCCATGGAATGACACAAAGACTGTCTGGTTCGATGTTAAATAAAGGCAACTTGCAATACCTATTTTAATTTTGTTCGAATAAGTCCTTGTCGAGTTTACAATTCTTTATATGAACCAACCAACTGTTTCCCGTAATCGCATTCAGTCTATCGATATTCTGCGCGGCGTCGTGATGGTGATCATGGCAATCGACCACGTGAGAGATTTTTTTTACAAAGTTCCGGTGGCGAGTGGCGCATCCGTTGCTACCAATCCGACGGATCTTGCCACGACTACGCCGGCGTTGTTTTTCACCCGATGGATTACGCATTTCTGTGCCCCTATTTTTGTTTTCCTTGCAGGTACGTCCATATTTTTAATGAGTCAAAAAAAACCCAGGTCCGAGTTAAGTGCATTCCTGATCAAGAGGGGAATATGGCTGGTCCTCGTGGAGCTCATACTCGTCACTCTTAGCTGGACGTTTAATCCTTTCTACAATTTTCTTATCCTGCAGGTAATTTGGGCCATTGGTGTCAGCATGATCATTTTAGGCTTGGTGATACATCTCC
>VBAU01000016.1:4151-5325 GCA_005883855.1 Bacteroidota bacterium | reverse complement strand
AAGAAAGAGAAATTCAAGCTCAGATTTCTTCCCCCGTGAGTGCCACCCCTTGGGTCTATTCTGCAGTCCTGTCCTTGTGCTCAATGTTAACTATAACTAGTTACTTCGACTTTCAAACCTGCCTGTGGCTTTCACGTATTCCATTGTATGTTTGACAAATTTAGGATCTCCTAACAGCCTTTCCATGCTCATTCCTTTGGATCTAACTTTAATCCTTAGTTCCTTTCTTTCCTTGATGAATCTAGGACATTCCATCAGATAATGCTCAACAGTTTCCTGTCCATATCCACACTCGCAGTAAGGGCTGGTTTTGAGTTTGAACCGGTGCAGATATTTGTTTAATCGACAGTGGCCTGTTCGAAGCTGGGCGATTGTAGTTGCTGTGTAACGACCCACGATATGCTTATAGAGCTTGGGTCCCACTCTGGCGCCTTTGCTTATGATGCGGCGGAGGGCGTTTCCTGTGCGACTGATGTCCCATTCTCTTTGCCACTGCCTTTTGGCATCCTCTTTGATTCTCTGTTTTAAAGCTGACTTTAGTGGTGGGGGTGGCTGCAGAGAGTCGAACTGTGCCACAGCTATCATGGTTGTAGTGAGTGGACGTGTAGCTGCTCTCTTAGCCACTTGATCAGCGAGCTCATTTCCTGCAATGCCTTCATGACCTGGTATCCAGCAAACTGCGATTTTGAGGGCTGGATTCTGGACTCTGACGCAGTCGATTTGGTGGAGGACTCTTCCAATTGCTGCTTGGCCGGATTGTCTTCGTGGGTTTTGGAGTGCCTGTATCGCGCTTTGGCTGTCTACATAGATGTAACACTTCCTTGCCTTGGGTTCGAACATTCTCACACCCATTCTTACTCCTTCTACCTCTGCAATGAAAACATTATAATCTGCTTCCCTACCTAGGTGCATGCGAGATTTATCTCCATTCATGTGGTTGACCGCAGCAGCTCCTACTTTGCCATCTATGCCCGAGCCATCGGTGTATATAACAACTATTTCACCTTTGTGACTTGCCGCTTCTTTCACTACTATGTTGTGCTGAGCAATGGCTTCCTCCTTAGTAGCGCTTATATTTGTTGTGAAGTTTGCAACCCACCAGGGTGGCCGTATATATGGTACGATTGTTTCGGTTATTCCGTCCATATGCGGGAAGTTTTGCAAGATGTTTTCG
>VBAU01000016.1:0-4131 GCA_005883855.1 Bacteroidota bacterium | reverse complement strand
TTGACTTATATTTGATTTCACCATGTCGCCTTGCGCCCTGGAGGTATGCCTGCATTGGATGAGTACTAGGGAGTGTTTTCATTCTGGCAAATGCTTGCAATACCTTGCTTTGGAGCCTGATGGCCGTTGGCTGGATACCTGCCTCGATCTCCAGGGCCGCAGTCGGCGTGGTTCTGAAGCAGCCAGTAATGGCTTTCATCGCTAGTCGCTGAATTGTTGTTAAGCTGCGCACTTGCGTGACAGTTGCTGCTGTTGTATCTCGTGGGCGGTGCCATATGGACGCTGCATAATCCGTTCTAGCAGCTATGACGGCATTGAAGAGCTGACGTATATGTTGATATTGGGGGCCCCAGTGATTTTTCGCGATTCGAGATAGAGCCATCACTGCGCGGGTTCCCTTGCCAGTGACATATTGCATATGTTCTTTGAAGCGTAGTTGTTTGTCGAAGATGACCCCGAGGTATTTGACTTGGTTGGTCGGCTTTATTGTGACCCCATTGACATTGATTGAGGCTGAAAGATTGAGTCTTTTTCGGCTGAAATGAACTAGAACATATTTTGTTGTTTCAAACTTTGCACCATGCTTTTCTCTCCATTCTTCGGCTTTCACAAGGGCTTGTTTTAGTGTTCGGATGTTTCCCTTATCTGTGTCTCCCTCTATTCCATAGGTAATATCATCGATAAATCCCAGGCTGATCCTGCCGTCCTGATTCCCTATTTCTAGGAGGTCTGCATTGTAATACATGTAAAGAAGCGGGGATAGCGGTGAGCCTTGAGGGACGCCCGCAGGAGTGAGGATTTGTGCTGACTTGCTGCCATTGACAAGGAGCTTTGTAGACCGGTTGTGTAGAAAGCTTCATATCCAGTCCACGACCTTATTTGGAATCCGGCGTTTATGAAGGTTGTGTATTAGACGTTTGTGATGAACGTTGTTGAAGGCTCCAGCGACATCCAAAAATACCGCCGAATAGATCTTGCCTTTTTTCCATGCTTTGTAGATGTTTTCTGTCAGAACCATCATCGCGTCCTCTGCACTCCGTCCTGGCCGTCCTCCATAATGATGTGGAGGGAGCAAGTCGTTTGCCTCTGTTAGGTAGCTTATGATATCTGCAATTATGCTTTCCATTACCTTTCCCAATGTGTTTTCGAGTGCGATGGGTCGATAAGACTTGGCCTTAGTGTAGTCCTCCTTTCCATGTTTTCGCATGACTATCGTCCTTGTTTCTTTGAAGACTTTTGGGAAGTGGGCAAGATCCAGACTTGCCTGCATTAGTGTGCATATGTGCTGCTCGATGTGAGGGAGGGCCCTCTTTAAAACCCTGTTTGTGATCTCATCAGGGCGGGGCGCTTTGTCAGGGGCCACCTTGCCTACAGCCTGCCGTACTTGTCTTAAAGAAATTTTGGTGACACAATGGACTTTGGCTGGGTACAGAGTCTGGGCAATGTCGTTCAGCTTAGCAGGTGGGGGGGCAGGAAAAAATGTCTCCTTAAACAAGGAAGTTTTTTGCTCAGTCGTTTCGGCTGTGTTGTCTAAGGTTGGTATGAAGGTGGGTGTCTGAGCATTGTCGATGTACTTTTTGACTTTCCATATGGATTTTCCATCAGCATTGCTAACGTATTCTCTCCATTTAGCTTCTTTTTCCTTTGCAATTGTGTTAGTGTACTCATTTGCCCTCTCCCTCCATTCAATCCTAGCGATGTTGTTCCTTGTTCTCCTATATCGATTCCTTGCACGATTGGCTGCCCGTCGTAGTCGTGTGAGATGAGGTGTCCACCATCGTTTGCTGTGAGGGCATGGCTTTTTCTGAGGAGTGGAGCTTTCGATAGAATGGGTTATTGCCGCTATAAGGCTTTGTATGAAGTTGTCGATGTTGGCTGCATTCTTTGGAGTCTCTAAGCGTGGTAGGCAGGAAGCAAGTTTGGCCTTGAACTCCTCCCAATTGGTTTCTGCATAGTTGTAGGCTGGCTGTACATCTATTATTGTTGGCTGCGCGCTGATGGCTGTCTCAATTGGGAGGTGATCTGACCCGTGGTCATAGTCTTCAGCTATTTGGCACTTTAAAAGCGTTGATGCTACTGCATCATTGCCCCACACAAGGTCTATAGCAGTTTCAGCATTTGGATAGGTTACTGTGCCCTTGGGAACGAGTGGGCTCATGCCGAAGTCCGCCATCATTTCGACTAGGTCGTTCGCTTCGTCATCATGCCTGGGGTAGCCATTAGGATTCCATAGCGGGTGATGGAGATTGAAGTCTCCGGCTATTATGATGGTTCCGAATTTGTGCATGTCAAGGTGTGCGTGTATGCATCTGTGAAGGCTTTCGGTTCTGTTTTCGTCACATGGCTTGTATACATTGATGATTAACATTGGTTTAGGGTCTCTAGTGGTGATCTGAACTGCTACGACATCGGGAAATGGGAGGATAATCTGAGCTGCATTGAGGTTTTTGTTAATGTAAATGGCCGCCCGCGGCTGGGTATCCTTTATTATAGGTTCAAAAAGCATCCAGGCTTGATGTGTTGGTGATGACTTCTTGTATTCTGACCAATGTGGCTCCTGGAGTAGCAACACTGTATACTTTTTGGTATCGGGATTGTTAAGCATGCTGTCGGTTCTTTCTTTGTTTTTGTGTACGTTGTTCTGCAGTATTTGTAGCCCATCCGGTACTAGCATCGTCTTCTGTAATAGAGAGGCACTGCATCTCTCTTATTTTTCATACGTTCGAGTTCTCTGTGTTGTGAGGGACACTCCCGGTTTCCAGCTGTATGATTTCCATTACAATTTGGGCATTTGAAGGAACCCTCTGTGGTTTTGCATTCGTTTGTTCGGTGGTCTTGAGAGCATCGGCCACATTTAGTTTTATTTTTGCATGACTCAGCTTTGTGATTATATTCGTGGCAGTTGTAGCAGCGTGTAACCTGGCACTCTGGGGTATACCTCCTGGCACGGTATATTCTGGATCCAATGACAATTCCATATTCCATGGCATCATCAGCCTCGTCAGCACTTTTTGTGTCGATGCGGATGGATTGAGTTGTCGCGTCTGGGTTACGGGGGCGTTGTAGCAGGGGCCCGACTCCATGGATCTTAATCCTGCCACAATTTGCATACTCGATGCGGCTGCAGAGGTCCTCTTGCTTGTCCTTCTTGAAGTCAACATCGTATTTGGACACTCCGTCGATGACAATTGTAAACATTCGTTCCGCAATGGTTACCCCATTGGCTATGTTTTCTGTCTTGGTGTTTCTCAAAATGTCTGCATCTTCTACAGTAGAGCAGCGGATTCTGATGCCTGAGCCTCTTCCCGTTGTTCTGACTCCTCGTATTTTACATCCAGCCTTATTTTCAAGAAGGTTGACTATATCTTTCTCTTCCATTTTTGTGATTTGTTCTCTGGTTTCTGGGGTGGCATTTCGAAGGGATAAAGTGACCTCCATCCTCTCTTGTTCTCTTTTCAGCTCATTTAGCCTTTTGGCCCTTTCGCGCTCGAATTCCAGGTCATCGTTTGGCTGTTCGGTGTTTCTCTGGCTGTTGGTGGGAGCCTGGGGCCTCGCATATGCTGCTGCTTGTGCATAGGTTCTAGGTTTAGGTGCTGCTTCTGCTAACGCTTCTCGAATTGCTGCTTTGAGTTCCTTCCTAGTGATAAGATCATTGTTTGCTTTTGGGGAGCCGTCGGCATCTCTTCCCATTTGCTGTATGATTTCTTCCAATTCCTTCATTACCTCGTTCTTGATCATGAGACCTTGTCCGGAGGTGCGTTGTGTGTAGAGCTTGTCTCTAGCATTGATGAGGGCCTGGATGATAGTACTCTTTCCTGTATCCTTATGTTCTTCATCCTCGTTGTCCGTGTCGGAGAGTGATATCATGGTTTTCTCTTGTTTGGTTGGACCAGGTTTGGTAATTTGTGGAGTGGTGCGTGGAGTGGTTTTGGGTGGGGCGCTGCTGTTTGTGATTTTGGAGGTTTCCCTCTTTGGGTTGGAAACGGTAATGGAGTCCTTCATGCTCATTGAGGGCCGAGGGTTGTTCGGATTTTCAGCTAGGCCTGCCGTGGCCGGGGCGGAAATGGAGCTTTTGGGTCGGGGTTTTTGGGTTGCGTTGGGAGAGGAGGTCGATTTGATTAGATTAGCTGA
>VBAU01000015.1:6842-7079 GCA_005883855.1 Bacteroidota bacterium | reverse complement strand
TGACCACTTGAACAAAATCTGATCTACGTTGAAATATTTGCGTATGTAACTTTCGAGACGCAGAAAACTTGCCTCCGCGTTGATCGCTTCACCCGTCCTATGATCTTCTCCACCGACGATCATGTATTCTTCTCCGTCAATGTTCTGGGAACGGATGTAGTGATAAGGATCGTGCATGTCATAAACCAAATCGCGTAAATACCGTTTGGCTTTTATAGTGAAGGCAATGGCATAGCT
>VBAU01000015.1:0-6819 GCA_005883855.1 Bacteroidota bacterium | reverse complement strand
CGGAGGTGTATGTGTTGCATACACAAGATTGACTGCACGGAAATCTCCATTTTCCGTTTCCACAGTTATCCCATCTGTGTCTTCAATCCCGTTCACGCGGGTGTGTTGAAGAATGATTCCACCTGCATGCTCAAACGCTCTTGCCAGCGCGTATACGTATTTTATCGGGTGAAATTTTGCCTGCCCTCTAACTTCAATGGCTTTCTCGAATTCGATGTTTACAGGAAGTGAGAGATTGTATGAGACATCCAGGCCAACTTCCTGGCAAGCTTCATAGATCTCATCGAGTTCTTCGCTCTGCTCCTTGGTCTGTGAAAAAAGATATGCCGAAGCTTCTTCAAAGCCACAATCAATATTGTATTCGGCAATATTTGATCGTACAAGGTCTATCGCTTCTGCCGCAGCGCTTGCTACCAATTGCGCATTCTCTTTTCCAAAGTTTTTAATTATGGTAGTATAAGGCGTGTCGAGCAATGTGTTAAGATGTGCAGTAGTGCCGCCCGTCGTGCCGAAGCATAAATTGTTTGCCTCAATAACTATGCATTTCTTACCGGCTTTTTGTAATAATAATGCGGTGCTGATGCCAGTGATACCTCCGCCAACAATCGCCACATCAAAAATTGTTTCTATATCCGGATCATTGACTGGCTTATAAATAGGGATTTCATTTTGCCATAAACTTGTGCGGGTTCCGTCTCTTTGTATCATAGTAAAATTGATTAGTGATACACAACGCGTTCAATTTCCCTGCCATTCTGATGCGGATTCCAAATTCTGAGTTGCAAAAAACAAGATCCAAATAAACAAAGGCTTATGGCTTGATTCGTTTTGAATTTGTTTGGTTCTTGCGATTTGTTCTTTTTAATTTGACCTTATCCCTCCTCCCTGTGAAATAATTTTCTCAGTTCACCCTTTGCCTTTTCCAGCGGTTCCTTTTCCTTGTTTGATAAGCCTTTTCCTGCGCGATTAATGTAGAAGTTGAGCATCGACATCGCCGACTGATATGGCCCGCTCTTTTTTCTTTCGCTATGTTCTGCTGAGCGCTTTAACGACTCAGCGATTTTTTTTGGATCTTTCGTTTTAAAAACTCCACTCTCGAGATCAAGGGCATTGCTTTGCTGGGTTACTTGCCGTGACCATTTTCTCTTCGAAGTCGATGTCTTTTTCGTTCCTTTTGTCGAAGATCTTTTCCTGGTAGCGGTTTTCGTCGTTGTCATAGTTGTCGAAGTTTTATTTGAAATCTTTTTGCACGTCGCTACAACCCATCCCTAACGCCATGTAGTTTCCGCCGAGTTTATAGAAGCATATGCTCTTTCCTTTAATATCAACTCTCTTAGTGCATCCAGTTTTTGCCTGATCAGATCTTTTGCCTTATCGTCTGTAAGTTTTCCCTGGGCGTCAAATTTCTTGGCCGCCTGTGCTATTAGAATTTCAGGCTTTAAAATAGGTTTCATATTCAAGAATGTAAAAACCGGAAGAAATGCAGTTTGCATTCTCACAGTCCCCCACATCCCTGGCGTGGCTCCCATCACCGCAACAGGTTTATTCAATAAAGGAGAATCCTCTCCACGACTCGCCCAGTCAATGGCATTTTTCAATCCACCAGGAATAGAATAGTTGTATTCCGGGGAGACAAAAACAAATCCATCGGCAGTTGCAAGCGCTTCCCGGAATTGTTGCACCATTGGCGGTCGTTGTTTTGCGGCGGGAAGATCGAGGTCAGCATTGTACAATGGCTGGTCAGCAATCGACACGATTCCCATCGTTACATTTTCCGGCAATAATTGCTGCACTGCAAACAAAAGGCGGGTGTTAAATGAATCCTTTCTTAAACTGCCCGACATTCCAATGAGATACACTGACTCGTTCATAAAACACAATTTAAACGGTCAGTCACAAAAACTATTCCCTGAATCAGGGTATAACTTCAAATAAAAGGAACTGGGTCTTTTGAAGAGGTGAAAAATTGTCATCAGCAACAAATATTAATGTGCGATGACCGTTTGGTAAAGTTGGACCGAATGTGACGCCCTCAATGTTATCAACATAGCGACCAAGTTCATCCATATTGAGCAATAATTTTTTCGAAATGGGTTCGGCATTTAATTGCGCATTGTAGGAATGTACATTAGCGATATCTGTTGCCCGTTCCAGGTCGGCAATAAAGACACGGATCGCAGAGCCAGGCCTTCCGGTAGAGAAGGATCGCTCAACAACTAACAATTTGTTTTCTCCTATCCACAATATTTCCGAGACGCCATTTATTTTAAATGCACTCGCGGGGACAGCAGCGTAGGCGACAGGCTCAATTTTATAAGCGTATTGACCCACAGGTTTCCTTGTCGCCACGTCAAATTTTATCATCCTGATCCAGGCTGTGGAATCATCTGTCCCTGCTCTGGGCCCATCTTCATAAATCGGCTCTTCCACGCTGACAAAAAGATATTTGTACTCATTAGTAAAAGCGATCCCCTCAAATACACTGTTTTGCCTCGGTCCGCTCTCTGATTCGTGCATGTGCATGTTCGATGGCAAATCGAAACTGTCTTTGTAAGTGCCGTTTCGATCGATGACCGTTATTGCCGGATCTTCCAAAACATTATTTCCCGGCCGGATGATCCTTTCACCTTCGCTGCTCCAAACAATTTCATCTGTTAAAGGATCATATCTCAGTGATTCCGGATCAGGCGTGTGAGAAGGATCTTGTTTTGAGTTGGGATACGTCGCCCCTTGCGCGGTTTTCAAACTGTCGACAGCAATGAATTCAATGCTGTCAATCTTGTTTTCGGCGATATGGATGCCCGCTGTGTAAAATCGTGCGGGATTGATTGCAGAGCGATCATCGCTGATCAGGTAATACACATCGCGTTTGACATCATAATCAATTCCAGATAATCCTCCAATCGTTGTGCCCCTGAATTGTTTTGCATTGGGAACATCATATTCGCTCAAATATTTTAATTGGGATACGGAATTATTTTTTAGCGAAGTGCTGATTTTTTTAGAGGAAGAACAACTGCAAAGAACTGCGATTAGTATGAAGAAACTTGTTCGATATAGCATCCGCGGTGCAGTTTAGTTATGGGCAAAGTCCATTTCAAATCTTCCCTTGATTCTTTCTATGGGTGGATTAAAATATCCGAATCGCAGATAAGGAAATTCATCCAGAAGCAAATTCATCAAATGTCTCACGCCCACACATTCACCTGTATCTGTTACACCAATTTTCCCAAGGTACCAATCGGGATCAATGTTGAAGTTGCGCCATTGGATCATTTTCAGTCCGGTTTCCTTGATAAAATTCCTGAGCGCCTCATATTCCAAAACACTGTCAGTCATCCCTGGAAATACAAAATAATTAATAGACGTCCAACCGCCATAGGAATTAACGACCCTCAAACTTTCCATGATGTCTTCAAATTCGTAATTGTTCGGCCGGTAATAGGGCATATATATTTCCCTTCTCACCGAATTCGTGCTGACACGAATAGAATCGAGCCCGGCTTCACAGAGTATTTTCACAGCGTCGGGTCGTGAGCCATTTGTATTGATGTTGATGCTTCCCTTTGATGTGTGTTTCCTGATTTCAATAATTGCATCCCGAATGGTTTCCCACATCAGCAAAGGTTCGCCTTCACAACCTTGTCCAAAACTTACGATAGGATATGAGGCTGACTCCAGGTGTGGCACGGTGTATTCAACAATCTCTTCTGGCGTTGGTAAAAATGTCAAACGATCCTGCGTTGAAACGATCGGTTCTTCGTCGGGCTGCAGTGAAATGCATCCGACACAGTTGGCATTACATGCTGGCGAAACCGGGATGGGACATTCCCACCGCTCCAGAAAATAATTTCGTGCAGCAGGACAATGATAAGTGATGGCACAATTATTTGCCAGGTGATGAACCAGGCGATTGTGTGGATAGGCTTTTGTTAACCTTTTTACGCCATGCTCAACCTTTGCCTGGTCATATCCTCCCCAATCCTGTCGTACATCGCTTTCGATTCTTATCGCAGGTACATAAAATTTTTTCTGGAACCATCCTACAGTGGTGTAACAAAATAGCGGGAGCGTTGGAGCGGCTTTCAACGTCTCGTACGCGGCAAGGTAAAATCCTGTGTGCGCCGGAGGCACAAAAGCAGCAACAGCCCAACCTTTTTCACAGAGCCGCATTTCTCCCGTTTCTATATCAATGCCAATTCCTCTTCTTCCCGGTAATTCATACAACTGGCCGCCGGCAGGTAATTCAATCCATTGTTCAGTTGGGACTTCTACTGCATCCCAGCCGCTGCGGCCGGTAACGTACAAGGAAGTGTCTTCGAAGATATTTCCCTTGCCATCAGAGTAAAGTATGTAAACTTCAGACTTCCGACATCTGACTTCATTCCCGCAAATTTCGGTTATTTATTGCACAGCCAATTGTTGCTGGCAGAATTGGTTGAACTCATCCTCGTCAATATGATCTGCATTTATGACCTGCACTTGAAGAAGTTTATTGTTTTTGAAATCGAGCGTAAGCAAGTCATGTTTTTTTATTACGTTACTCAACTCGTTCCATTCGATGATTCTGTCCCCAGACATGCCCGGCAGAATAATATTTTTCTCAGAGACAATTATTTTTTCTCCATCTTCCCTTTTCTTGAGATAGATCCAAAATAACACTATCGCTCCAGCAAGAATTGCGTGACTAACGGCAACCAATGAGGCACCCTTGCTCCAGAAATAAATAGTCCCGCTGATAATCAAAATGATGATAATCAAAATGAACTGGAACAATAGTAAATTCCCATGTTTGGCTACAGTGGGTAGGAATTTTTTATTAAAGATGCCGGCAAGAAACAAAAAGAATGCGGCGATGGTGATTACTGCTGAAAATACCCAGTCCTTTTTGCCCTCTTCGGTTACATGAGTGAGGTCATATGCAAGAATTAAACCTATTAGAATATGAAAGGCTGATAAAATTTTTGACCAATCTCTTTGCCTTAACTGGAATGTATACACAAGACCTGAATTAAATCATCTTGAATAAAACTGCCGATTGAAGGACGTTTACAGGCCCTTGCAGTCGGCCGCTTGTTGCAACCCCTAAAATTCAATTCTATTTAAGCCAGGTTCAAAAATCACACTTGCACAGGATTTGACTTCGCTAAAAGGTTACAAAGTTTCCATAGCACTCGTGCACCGACGTTGGAATCCCAATCCGATTCTCCTACTCCCACTTCTAACAAATCAAACCCGATCAATTGCCGGCCGCTTTTTAATACTTTACTAAACAGATAAAACAGTTCTTCAATTTCAAATCCGCCGTGGACCGGCGTGCCTGTATGAGGACAGAGCTTGGGATCAAGACCGTCGATGTCAAAACTAATGTGCACCTTTTGCGGCAACCTACTCACTATTTCATCAGCGATTTGCTTCCATGTTTGACCCTCATACAATCTGCATTTTATGTCTCTGTCAAAATATGTGATGATCCGGTCATTGCTGTTATTGATTAAGTCTAATTCATTGCTACTGTAGTCGCGGATCCCGATCTGCACCAGGGTTTTCAGGTTTTCAATTTCCTCCAACGCGTTATACATGATGCTTGCATGGGAGTAGCCGAAGCCACTATATCCGATGCGCAGGTCACAATGTGCGTCCACTTGCAAAATGCCGAATTCTCCATGCTTCTCTGCTATCGCCTTAAAATAACCGAGTGGTGTGCTGTGATCCCCGCCGAGGACGCCAACCAATTTTCCACGGCTCATCAGGCTTTTCGTTTGGTCATAGACCCACTTGTTTAGATAAACGCTTCCCTCGTTCACATCCTTCAGTGTCTTTCGCATGAACTGGTTGTCTTCTACTTTTTGTCCGCGGGAGATATAGTCAATGTACAGTTCTGCCTCCTTACGTAAATAATCACTCTTCATTAAAAGTTTCTTGTCCACATCCCGCAAATAAAATCCTTGCTTCCAGCCGTCGGGATTGTCGGAGTCGAAAATATCTATCTGTGTGCTCGCCTTGCGTATGTGATCTGCGGCTCTTGCGGTACCCGCACCATAGCTGACGGTCACCTCCCAGGGCACTGGCAAAATAATTACTCTCGCATCTTCTTCATTAAAGGGTAGGCCAAATATATTGTTGTTGGGGTTCCCGACACTGTTCGGATCAAATTGTGAAAGATCGACCATGATAAAAAATTTCGAAACGGGCGCAAGTTAGTTCTGTTTGCAAAGTTCTCAAAAAAATGATTTGCATAATGGATATGAAAATTCTCCCCCAAGGATTAATGTTTACGGACCGTTGATGATGTTGATGAGCGGGGTCGAGAAAGAGTCGATGGAAAAACGGCTGTTTGTACTCACGCATCCATAACTCTTAATTCATAACAGACAACTTTTAACTGTTTGTCACCGATTTCTATACTACCTTTGGCTGCTTACCACGCCTCATAGAATTATGAAAAAAATACACATTGCTCTCTTGGTTCTGATTGCTGTAACGATTGCTGTTCTTATAAGTTTCATGGGAACGTTAAGTACCTATGACACAGTAGAATCAGCTATGAAGAAAAAAGGTAAGACGGTAAGTATAATCGCCAAATTAGATCGCAATCACCCAATCGATTACGACGCAGTGAAGAATCCGAATTATTTGAGCTTTGTGGCCTATGATTCTTTAGGCGGAAATATGAAGGTGGTGTACCGAAAAGAAAAACCCTCAAATCTTGAACACAGCGAAAGATTGGTGCTGAAAGGCAAAATGAATGATGACCATTTTGAATGCTCGGAAATTTTGATGAAATGTCCATCGAAATATAAAGACGACATGAACGAG
>VBAU01000595.1 GCA_005883855.1 Bacteroidota bacterium | reverse complement strand
GGGGTCATCTAATCTAGTCTAGATAAGGGTAAACGTCTATAGATATATCTGGTAGATATCTAGATATCTAATGTTCCAAAAAGGGTAATCGTAGCGCCAAGATCATGGTCCAGATTTAAATCCTTTGGCCTTGACACGTTTGCGCTTTCTACCCGAAATATTATGAACTTATGATGTCACCATTTCCATCAAATCATGGGTAACCCCTAGCAGATTTACATCACTAATAACTATAGACTATCTCAGAACTATCAAAATATCAAAATATCGAAGACTCGGTCGATTAATCTTCCCAATCCATTCCTCCCAAATCCATTGAATCCTCTTCCTCATTCTCCTTCAATAATATCGACTCCAATACTCCTGACACAAGTCCTGCCTTAATCCACCAATGCAAGCACTCAATGGCTTCAACTACGTTTGTTGTAAGTCGATTTCTCAAATCCGTAATGGTCAAATTGCATCTAAATTAGCATATGTCGGTATGATCAATGAATACCCACTAAACACTCGTTCTGGTTCAACTGACATAGAAGGGATAGAGAATACATTAAAAGCAATGCGAGCTAGTGTTGGATATTCCATTGCATTACCCTTCCACCACTCCAGAGGATCAAATGCATCATTTGCGTCGCTTGATTCTAACACCAATATTGGAGCGTTCAAATAACGGGTTAGCTCATCTTCGTTTTGCTGCATGTTGCCGAATCGCCATTTATGAATGTCAAATAAATTGTTTTCCAATAACCTTGACTTTGTAGGAGCTGTTATTGATATTGGTGTTGTATCAGGTGTATGCTCCTCTACACGATACTGATTGAAAGTTGTTCGCATTTTTCTCATTACCTCTTTCAACCAATCCTTTCTCCAATGCTCCTCAAAATATTTGTATTTCATGCGTGGATCCAGCATCGTGGCAACAATATACACCGGACATTTATCGGTCTCCTGATAATATTTATCCAGTTTCCCCCAGGATGCATCCAAGGCCTTTTGGAATGACGCATCTTCAAGTCTGATCTTTACAGATCCAGAAGCATATCAAATCCCCACAGAATTGAGCTCACTGATCCATACAATGTTCCACGCTCTTCTCCCAATATTGTCAGCATTTTGAACGGCTTCAGCAACGTCATCATAGTTTCAATATCTTCCCAATCCGAATTAGTCAACTTGTCGTCCTTCAACTCCGGAACTGAATTCAAATAGAGCTCAATTCGTTCTCGCTGATCGAGGAAAGTATCCAACATGTTCCATGTGCTATTCCAGCGCGTGGCATTATCTGCTTGTACCATCTTTCTTTTCAATTTTTCAACTTGTTGATTTAAGAAACCCTGTCGATGTTGAGGTTTACCTCGAATCCATTTCACAATATTATGTGCCTTTCCGACCGCCCCCAATGCTCGCCATCGCTTCTTTTCTGTCTCTGTTCTCTTCTTAATCTCACTTTCATCTTCTCCAATATTTTCTTCTTCATTATCAACAAATTCTTCCTCATCAATATCTCCATTTCTTCGTTTTCCTTTCTTTTTTGGTCCATATAACAAATCTTTCACAGCGAGGTTCATGATATGTCCAAAACATCGGAGTCGAGTTTCAATTGGATCGAATCCAACTCCTCCATCGGTCTGAATCTGCGAGTTGAGGCTCTTCAAAGCCTTATCATTGTTGGTTGCATTATCCATCATGAAATACCCCAACTTCTCAACAATATGATACTCTTTTGCCATGTCATATATAATAACTGCAATATTCTCTCCGGTATGGTCCTCCTCAAGCTCTCTAATAGCCAGCAATGTCGCTTCCGCCTTGTAGTCATTTGAGGTCCAGTGTGCCGTGATTGCGAGGAGGGCCTTGCAGCTGGATGACGTGGAAAGGTCAAAGGATAAATGTATTTTGGATCGAGCAGTGCTAAGGTGCTCACGAATGATACCCTTTGCTTCGTTAAAGTATTTGAGACAGTCAGAGCGAATGGTATTATGACTATGTGGAAGTTTGCTGACTGCAGCCTTGTCGATATATTCGATAATTTTGCGAAATGATTCAGCTTCTACCTCATTGAAGGAATGACGACGATCGATTATCCATTCGACAATAAGCTTTCTCAAGACGATGGAATTGACAGTTGCTTTTGATTCATTCTCTTCCAGTGTGGTTTGAGATCGATCGATGCATTTGAGATTGTAGCGGTCGAGAGGGTTAATGGATAATAATTACAACACCAACGCTTTTTAGTTTCTGATTTCGATCCCGATTCCAAGCGAGTTCCGTGATTCCAAATCCATGATATAGTTATCGATCTCCTTTTATGTTTGAACATGGATTTGGATATGACAGCAGGTACTTGGCTTCCATTCTCTGAACTGCTCTCTGGCTGACTTGAAGCACTGGACACCCGATCAAAAAAACCCCCATGTGTACGTAGAGGAGGCATCTAGGTGTCAGTGAATCGTAGTTTTGGGAGTTACGATGCAAGATCAAAGTTATATAAGACAAATCGTGTTCAGATTGAAGAGAAAGGAGATGAGAAGAGAGGTTTGGAAAGTTGGGCCGGTGGGAAGAATAGGGAGAATATGAATCATTGATTGAATAAAACGGAATTTCAGTGGAGGTACGTTCCTTTGAAAAACGCGCTAAATTTAGACAAAGTTCAGA
>VBAU01000045.1:6386-11418 GCA_005883855.1 Bacteroidota bacterium | reverse complement strand
ATAAGAAAAGTCAACGACTCGGAGATATTCTGGCGCACACCATTCTGGTAAATACGAGAACAAAGGGCAGCATGGAGGAAACAGTATTTATGGAAGTTGCCGATAACTATGTGCCGGTGTTTCCCCAGATCATGAAGCTAAGCGACAAAGACATCAATGCGATCAAAAGCATCCTGGATACAGCAAGAAAAAAAGGAGATTTTAACCTGGCGGCTATGGCCAGCGAAAAAATCAAGAGCCACCTCAAGATCGATTCACCTATCCAACCTTTTGATTTTTTAGACACCCTGCTAAAAGACTATAACTATTTATCGGTAAAATAAGAACGTGCCGACAAACCTAACTCGCTTAATCCGCGATACGTATTAGCGTGCACTCAAACCGAACACCAGCACGACGAGAAGGGCAATTACCAATATTATGATCAACAACACACTTATAATCACGAAATAGATCTTCAAATTATAAAAGCCAGCATTCAGATCCGACTGGCTCATACCATTTACTCCCCGTTTGGTAAGATTCGCAAATTGAAAAAGAAAGTAATTAATTAGTAAACCGATCACGATACCGAATATTGCCCCACCCAAACTCCCGCCCATTGCGATCGTTGCGCCAAAGCCCTCCGAATGGACTACCTGTGGTTTTGTTTGTAACGCTTTTAAAATCGCCAAAACATAACCTACAACCGCTGAAATAACAATCACCATACTCCATGTGGCCATACTCCTCAAATGATTTTTGGCTGTTTCATCAATAGAAAGATCAAATAATGAGTTTTCCTGGTAGTTTTGATTTTGCTCCATAAAACGTTTTTTAAATTAAAACAATCAGATTTCCAAATACACCGAGGATCGCAAACACGCCATACATCGCGAAATAAGTCTTCAAAGAGGATAGTCCATTATTAAATGTTTCCTGGTTTTTTATCTCAATTCCTCTTTTGACAAGGGTTGCTCCTCTGAAAAGGAAGTACATTAGAACGCCAACAATTAGGACCGCAAGAATAAGGATTGCCAGGACAAATCCGAAACCTTGCTCAAGTCCTATAGTTGGGGCGAACTCAGACAGTGCATTGGTGATTGTGCCTCGCAGGAGCAGAAGACAAAGGATCAACAAGCCCATACTGCTAAGGCCGACAATCGAAAGGAACCTCGCCCATCGCGCGGCGTCGGAAAGACTTCGTGATCCTGATTGATCAACTTGCAATTCCAGGATAGATTGGTTCTCGTCCATAAATGTTGATTTTGGTTTACATTAATTTTAATACGGTGCCCTTTGTGAAAATAGTAAACGAAATTAATTCTTTAAATCAGTTTGTAGTATCTGAACAATACAACGGCATCAAGAACGGCGAAAAGGCGATCACCTTAATAAGCTCTTGCAAAAAGCACTCGCTGTGTTGAAGGTTTGCCGGTCAAAATACATTTTCCATTTTCCTTAACGGCATCCAGTGGTATGCAGCGAATCGTAGCTTTCGTTTTTTCTTTAATAGCATCCTCCGTTTCTGCGGTTCCGTCCCAGTGCGCAGAAATGAAGCCGCCCTTTTCATCTAATGTTTTTTCAAAGTCATCCCAGCTATCCACCCTTGTTGTGTGCGCATCCCGATATGATTTTGCTTTATTGAACATGTCGTTCTGAATGTTGCCCAGTAACTTTACCACGTGGCTTGCCAACTCATCTAAGGAGATACTTTGCTTTTCTTTTGTGTCACGTCTCACAACCTCAGCTACGTTATTCTGCAGATCCCGCGCGCCGAGTGCGATTCGGACCGGAACACCTTTCATTTCATATTCGGCAAACTTCCAACCCGGCCGGTTACTATCGTCATTGTCATACTTCACCGATATGTTTGCAGCTTTTAGTTCCCGCATCAATTGATGCGCCTTATCGTTGATCTTTGACTGCGCTGTAGCATCCTTACTGGAAATCGGAATAATAACAACCTGCAGCGGAGCGATCCTCGGAGGTAGTACCAGGCCATCATCATCGCTGTGCGCCATGACTACAGCGCCCACCAACCTTGTGCTGGCACCCCAACTCGTGGCCCAAACATATTCCTGCTGATTTTCTTTATTTAGAAATTTCACATCGAAGGCCTTCGCGAAATTTTGTCCCAGGAAATGTGAGGTCCCGCACTGCAAAGCCTTGCCATCCTGCATCAGCGCTTCAATACTATAAGTATCCTCAGCACCCGCAAATTTTTCGCTCTCCGTTTTCAAACCACGAACCACCGGCAGAGCCATGTATTCTTCTGCAAATGTTGCGTACACACCTAACATTTTCTTTGTTTCTTCAACTGCTTCTTCTTTTGTCGCATGCGCTGTATGACCCTCCTGCCACAAGAATTCTGCAGTGCGCAAAAACAAACGTGTTCTCATCTCCCAGCGCACAACGTTGGCCCATTGATTGACAAGAATGGGAAGGTCGCGGTAAGACTGAATCCAATCCTTATAAGTGTTCCAAATAATTGCTTCACTGGTCGGGCGAATGATCAATTCCTCTTCCAGCTTGGCCTCGGGATCTACAATTAATTTTCCGTTGGATGTGGGATCGGCCTTTAGCCGGTAATGCGTAACCACCGCGCATTCTTTAGCAAACCCTTCCGCATGACCTTCTTCTTTTTCCAAAAAACTTTTCGGAACGAACAAAGGGAAATAAGCATTTTGATGTCCTGTTTCTTTAAACATGCGGTCGAGCTGATCGCTCATATTTTCCCAAAGCGAATAGCCGTGTGGTTTTATAACCATGCAGCCTCGCACCGCAGAATAATCGGCAAGACCTCCTTTTATAACAAGATCATTGTACCATTGAGAATAGTCTTCCTGTCTTGATGTGATTTCTTTACCCATTGTCGTTGCTAGTTACTAGTGGTTAGTTGTTTGCTTCTCCCAATTCGTATTGTCAATGCCTTTATGAAAAAGCTGATTTTCTTACCAAGTTTTTCCAATTTCATGTGATGATTGTTATGCGACAAGAAACCAGTAACCAATAACCAGCAACAACTTTAGCCTTTGCTTAACTTTAAATGATGCAATTTTACAATGCGATGGCAGAATATTTGTTGCTCAATCGTTTGTGTCACTGAAAAGTCGCACAAAAGTAGTAACTTCATTGTATAACTGATTAAACTTGTTGCCATGAGATCTGCAATTCTACTCCTCGTTTTGTCGGCCGTGGTTTTAGGTGGCTGCACCTCAGCATATAAAACCGGCCAGACCCCTGATGATGTATATTATTCCCCCGCTCGTCAACACGACGAATATGTGAAAGTCAAAGAGAATGATGACCAAAAATATGGAAGTGATGATCAATACTATGACGATCGCTACTTGCATATGAAAGTTCACAACAGGATGATGTGGTCTGATCTTGACGATTATTATTACTACAATCCTCGCTATAGTTACAGCTATTACAATAGTCTAAACTGGAACAACCCCTGGACTCCGTTTACCTATTGGAATTCGTATTACAATCCATATTGTTCACCTGTTGTGTATACCGGGTACTCAAAAGTTGCATACAGTCATCCGCGGATATTTAACCTTAATACATACAACAACAACCAGCTTACCAACAACAATTACACTAATCCAAAGGGCGGCAGTTCCAGCAACTACGGTAGTTACGGCGGCAGTACCGGCTCACCAAAGATTATCAGGGGATATACACCGAGCAACAACTCAAACAGTGGCGCAGGTAATTTCCTTCGTAATATTTTCAATGGCTCCGGAAGCAGCAACAACAGTTCTAACTCTCCGAGCAGCTCAAGTGGCTCCTCGCGGTCTTCTAGCTCAAGTTCTTCTGGAAGTAGTGGAGGATCCGCCCCGGTAAGAAGATTTTAACCTCGGCTGTAACTGCGACTCATCAAAAAGTGAAAAATAATTTTTGTGTAACCAGCTTTTTAACTTTCTTCAGCACTTGTTGCGTCGCACTCTTGTACGTTCTTATCTCTATTCACCGCATAATTCCGTGATGATATGAAATCGACTCTTTTCATAATGACCATCGTGTTATCCGCCGGATGGTGCTTTGGACAGGAACCGGCAGATGCGCTTCGATACTCATGGTACACGCAGAGCGGTACCGCCAGACAGCAGGCAGTTGGCGGCGCGATGGGTTCACTGGGTGGAGACGTATCGGCAACTTTTGTCAATCCCGCCGGGCTCGCATTCTATAGAACTGGCGACTTTGTCGTTCTTAGCAATAAGAGCAGTTATTTTGGAACAACTGAGAAAGATAAAAAGAACTATTTCACGTTTGGGACCAGCGGTTTCGTTATTGATGGCGGCGGTAACAGCAAAAAGTGGCGTGCTTATAGTATTGCTGTGAACCGAACAGCCAATTTCGGAAGCAATATTTGGTACGCTGGTCAAAATACTCAAAGCTCTTACTCACAAAAATTTTTGGAGGAAATAAGAAATGATAATGTGAAAGACGCAAACGTAGTAGCGGAAAACTATCCGTTTGGAACGAGTCTCGCTTTTAACACTTACTGGATCGACACCGTGGGAGGTGGCACAAATGGAAATTTCCAATTCCAGAGCAGAGCAGCGAATGTTTTAGCTGCCAACGGAGTACTTAACCAGGCAAATTTCATAGAAAGCACGGGTGGGATCACTGAAATTGCGCTTGCTATGGCAACAAACTTTAATAACAAATTCTTATTCGGAGGTACCCTCGGTATTCCCATTTTGAGCTATAAACGACATGAGACCTATATTGAGGGCGATCCAACGACCGATCCAAACAACAAATTTGAATCGGCACAGTTTGAAGATGAACTTAAAACTAACGGAGTGGGTATCAACTTGCGAATAGGATTGATTTATAAGCCGTCTGAGTTCGTCAGACTAGGTCTTGCCATTCACTCCCCTACTTATTACGGCCTGACAGATAAATATACTGCCACGGTAACAACGAATACAGAAACCTACCAGGGTTTGATGACACAAAGTTCAACCATCTTTACAAATAATGCACCTTCCGAGTTCAAGTACACCCTCTGGAACCCATACCGCATCATTGG
>VBAU01000045.1:5593-6347 GCA_005883855.1 Bacteroidota bacterium | reverse complement strand
TACAAGTTTCCGACATTTTCCGCAGAATCTGGTAACAGCGATCAATCGGCGAAGGATTATTTGAAAACAGTGAATAAGGCAATTGATAGAGCTTACAAAGGTGCTGTCAATTTTCGCGCAGGTGGCGAGTTGAAGTTTACGACTATAATGGTGCGCCTCGGTGGTGCTTATTACAGTAATCCTTACCAAAATATAAATGGAGAAAAAGGAAGCCGTCTTCAGTTGAGTGGCGGACTTGGTTACAGGAATAAAGGTTTCTTTGTCGATGTTGCATACACTTATACGATGACTAAGGATGTTAATTTTCCATACCGCTTGCAATACTCCGCTTATTCAGGAGCAAATATCAAAGGCAGCGGCAGCAATGTTTTGTTGACTGTCGGATTTAAAATATAAAATGAGAAAACTTGACTGCGCAAAGGGCATCACTGATGCCCTTCTTTTTTATCAAGGAATGCGCGGATTGGACGGATTGCACGAATAAATTGCTTTCATTAGAATTCACCTATGCTCATCGGTGAAATCTGTGGCAGTAATAGAAATCAAATAGCTTTCAATTTGAGTAAACTGCGATGGGCTAAACCACTTTATCTCTTTGTCTTTTTTAAACCAAGTCATCTGCCGCTTGGCATATTGTCTCGTATTTTTCTTTATTAGCTCGGCCGCTTTTTCCAGGGAAAGTTTTCGGTCCAGGTAGTCAAAGATTTCCGCATATCCAACAGTTTGCAACGCATTCAAATTTTTGTATGGCGTT
>VBAU01000045.1:4358-5580 GCA_005883855.1 Bacteroidota bacterium | reverse complement strand
TTCCTCAACCAGGCCCGCATCGATCATTTGGTTGACCCGGGCGTTGATATTTCGATGCAGTTCTTCTTTGGGTAACTCAAGGCCGATTTTGACGATATTGAAATCTCTTGTTTCTTTCTGCCCGCTGCGAAATTCAAGTATTGATCGCCCTGTCGCCTCCGCCACTTCCAAAGCTCTCATTAAGCGGTGCGGATTTTGAATCTCGCCCGATAAATAAAAACGCGGATCTTTTTCCTGGACCTGCTTTTTCAACCACTCTAAACCATTTCTTTCGTAGTTAGAAATAATTTCATTCCTCTTGTCACCAGGAACACCCGGAATTTCATCCAGGCCCTCGCAAAAAGTCCTTACATATAATCCTGTTCCACCAGTGACGATTATTTGATCGTGTTTCTGAAACAGCTCTTTTGCCTTTTCCAAAGCGTAGTGCTCGAATGTGCCGGCATTGACGTTGTCATGGATTGACTGCGATGCAATAAAATAGTGGCGGATTGTTTGCAATTCCCTTTCGGATGGTCTTGCCACTCCAATATCTAATTCTTTAAAACATTGCCTGCTATCTGCTGAAATAATCTCGGTCTTGAATCGCTTGGCCAATCGGATATGGGCCAACGATAAGGATCACCGTTTTGTGCCTGGCCAACGCCATAGATCGTTTGCATTTATAACCCCGTCCGGCATCGAGCGAAACGGGGCAACAGGTTATACCTTGTCTATTTTACAATTTAAACTTCTTCAGTTCCTTCATCGGCCGCTTCTCCGCCCAAGCCCAAATCATCTGCTTCTTCGGCCTCTTCGCCCTCCGAACCGAAACCATCGGCCACCTGGGACAGATCATATTTTTCTTCCACGTCGGCAAATTTCTCACCCAATAAACCTTTAGTCCCATACTGGCTTGGCGCAATGCCCTCCGCCCTGATAGTTGCAGGATAAATCAACCTTGGGTTTTCTTCCTTAGAAACATTAATCAACTCAACCAAAAAACTCCAATTCTTATTGAAATCGTAGAGATAAATAAATTTCTGATTTGGATCGCGGATCTCTGAACCAATGGTGGTGTCTTTCATCTGCAAAGGCGCTGCCTGATATTCTTTGTCGTACGTCTCCAGTGTAATTTCTCTTCCCCTCAGCCAATGATCATTACTGCGGAAAAAAGTTGCTTTGTGCTTAGTGTCAAATTCATAAGCTCGCAATACAGCCTCGTGTAATTCGTAAAACGATT
>VBAU01000045.1:0-4294 GCA_005883855.1 Bacteroidota bacterium | reverse complement strand
AATACACCCTGAATTTTAATATAGCCATGCACCAAATTTACGACTTTATGATTTTGAATCTGGAATCTGAGATTTTGCATCCCTAACTCCGGATTTTGGAAACAATCCCATTTGTTTTGCTTTTTCTATCATGAAGTCGTACGCTGCATCATAATTGTTGTCAATTTCACCGTCGAGAATGGCTTCCTTAATTGAGTTTTTTAGAACCCCGACGGGCCTCGAAGGAGGAATACTAAATATTTCCATGATCATCTCGCCTGTAATTGGCGGTTGCCAGTTCCGGATCCGATCCTTTTCTTCCACTGCCTCACAACGCTTACGTACCAGCTCAAAATTTTCGAGATACCTCTTTACCTTTTGTTTATTCTTTGACGTGATATCAGCCTCACAAAGCATCATTAAGGCATCAAAGTCCTCGCCCGCATCGAATAAGAGACGACGAATCGCAGAATCGGTAATTTCTTCCTGGCTCAGACTAATCGGACGTAAATGCAGCTCGACCATTTTCTTTACCAATCGCATTTTGTCGTTGAGCGGTAACTTCAACTTCGAAAAAATCTTGGGTACCATTTTCCCACCTACTACCTCGTGCCCATGAAAAGTCCACCCATGACCTTCTTCAAACTGTTTGGTGACAGGTTTAGCTATGTCATGTAAAACGGCGGCCCAGCGCAACCATAGGTCATCCGTCTCCTTCGAAATATTGTCGAGCACTTGCAGTGTATGATAAAAATTATCTTTATGCCCTACGCCGTCTTTGTATTCGGCACCTGCCAGGTCAACCATTTGCGGAAAAATGATATGCAACAATCCTGCGCGATACAGAAGGTCAAAGCCAATGGATGGCGTTGAACTTGCCAGGATTTTGTTTAGCTCTTCAGTAATCCGCTCCTGCGAAATAATGCTGATACGATAGGCATTGTCCTTGATCGCCTGCAGTGTCGTGTCTTCAATTGCAAAATTTAGTTGTGTGGCGAAACGAATGGCTCTCATCATCCGTAGCGGATCGTCGCTGAAAGTTTGCACTGGATCAAGTGGCGTTTTGATGATCTTGTGTTTAATGTCATCCAGGCCCCCAAATGGATCTAGCAATTGACCATAGTTATTTTTATTTAGACTTATCGCAAGAGCATTAATGGTAAAGTCACGACGCAGTTGATCATCTTCCAAAGTGCCCGGAGCGACTTCAGGATTACGTGAATGATATTTGTAGCTTTCCTTCCTGGCGCCGACAAATTCAAGGTCAAATTCATCTGCTTTTACATGGGCCGTTCCGTAAGTTTTGAAAATGCTTACTGGAGGCACAGGATTGAACCGTTTTGCCACCTCCTTGGCCAGGCGAATGCCGTCACCAACACACACTACATCGGCATCTTTCGTGTCACGTCCCACAATTTTATCGCGTACAAAACCACCGATCAAATAAGCTTCCATGCCCAAATGTTCAACAGCGTGTGCGATCTTCTTGAAAATAAACAGCTCCTTTTCAGTACAATTGATTTCCATTGCGGCAAAGGTAAGAAGAGAGGTTGAGGATGAGGTTGCGCTTTCAGGTTCACGTACGGATTAAAATGACCTTACGGTCGAAGAACGGTCGCTTTTCCTCTCTCCCACTTAATTAGCGCGGATGGCTCCGCATCCGTAGTTTCGTCCTGTCGATATTGAACAATGTAATCAACTCCGGATGTTATTTGTTCAACGATCTCGGAAAAATTTTTGGGAAAGGGTTGATCGGAAATATTCGCCGACGTTGAAACAATTGGTTTTCTAAATCGCTTGATCAGCTGTTTGCAAAATTCATCCCTGCATATGCGAATTGCAACGGTACCATCCTGACTAATTAAATTGCTTGCGACGTTTATTGCACCTTTATAAATAACAGTGGTCGGTTTTTTTACTGATTTCAAATGATCAAAAACAGCCAAATCGGGCTCAGACACATACTGCAATATGTCTTTTTCGGTGGCCACTAATACAATTAATGATTTCATGTCCGGTCTCTTTTTTAGCCGATAAATTTCTTCAACGGCTACCGGGTTAGTGGCATCGCAACCGATTCCCCAAATCGTATCCGTCGGATAAAGGATGAGACCGCCGCTCCTTAGAACTTCCAGGCAATGCAATATGTCTTTTTCAAAATTCATAATCGATCAATATTTTTTGCGCATAGTGTACAGACAGGGCATGCCCTGTCTCAACAGCATGCCCTGTCCCTATGACATTAAACCCTGATAAACATTCATAACCCGTCCCGCGCATAATTCAGCCGTAAATTTTTGGGCCTGACGCAATCCGCGCTCCTTAAGATCATTTGCTACCTCCTCCTCTCCACAAATCCTCCGCATGCCTTCTGCAATTTCTTCGGCCTGCTGCGGATTCACATAGTACACCGCATCGCCGCCTACTTCAGGCAAGGAGGAAATGGCGGATGTAATGACAGGCAGTCTGCTCCACAGGGATTCCAAAATTGGAATTCCAAAACCCTCAAAAAAAGAAGGATAGATCATGGCAACAGCAGACTGATAAATGGCCGGGAAATCTTCGCCATTCTGAAACGATTTTGAAGATCGGGCCACTGGACGTTCCGACAGGAAAATAATCTTCTTGTCAAGATTATTTTGTTTCACAAAATCTTTTACCTGTTGTTTATATTTCCCGCCATCTCCAACAACAACCAGTGGAACTTCTATCTCGTTGCGCAAAATAAATACGGCTTTACAGATATTCATCAAATTTTTTCTTTCTATGATAGAGCCTACATACAAGAAAAAATTTGGAGGCAGGCCGTATTTTAGTTGAACAATTTTCTTTTGCGTTTCTGTGAGCTGGTTGGCGAACGCCGGGTTACAACTTTGATAAGTGACAACGATTTTTTCAGACGGAGCTGAGTAAAAATCTGTGATGTCTTTTTTTGTCTGCTCACTAATGGCAATCACCTTATCCGCTTTATTGCAGGCGTACTGAAATTTCTTTCGGTAGATCTTTACATCAATGGTAGTGTACTGTTCAGGATAACGTTCATGTATTAAGTCGTGAATGGTGACTACCGATTTAATTTTTGTCTTTTGAATTCCCATTGGAATCTCATGGCTGAGACCGTGATACAAATCGATATTCAACCTTCTCAGGTCTTTTTTCACCCAGCTGCTACGCCACGCCGGGTGAAAAAAAATGGCAGGAAACCCTTGTGGCAGAACTTCATGGACATTTTCTTCTTCGAAATGAAACAAGGAGGAGGATTTCGGATTAAACAAGAAGTACTCGTGATCCGGGTAATACGCCGCTAACGAATGGATAAGTGTTCGGCTGTAGTGCCCAAGTCCTGTGTGGTTATGATAAGCTCTTTTACCGTCGAAACCGATGTTCATAGTGCCAATAGTCAATAGTGAATACTGAATGCGCGACAAAAATAATTGATTGCAGAGTACGAACACTGACTATCGACTATTGGCTATCGACGCTCGACCATTCACAATTGACGATTGACAATTCACAATCCACCATTTACAATTGACTATTTACTATTTTCGCAGGCAAATAATTGAGATGAAAGAATTGATTTTCGAAGCATGGACGAACCGGGAACTACTGAAGAATAACAAGTATACGGATGCGGTGAAAAACGTGATCGAGGACCTTGATAAAGGAAGATTGAGAGTGGCCTCACCAGGTGCTGAGGGACAATGGCACGTGAATGAATGGGTGAAACAAGCCATACTTCTCTATTTTGCCATTCAACCAATGCAAACGTGGAATGTGGAGCCCTTTGAGTTTTACGATAAAATTTCGTTGAAAAAGAATTATAAGGAACTGGGTGTGCGAGCAGTGCCACATGCCGTTGCAAGATATGGCGCTTATGTGGCCAGGAGTGTTGTGCTAATGCCCTCGTATGTCAACATCGGCGCTTACGTTGACGAAGGGACCATGGTGGACACGTGGGCAACTGTGGGCAGTTGTGCGCAAATTGGTAAAGGTGTTCATTTAAGCGGAGGAGTAGGAATCGGCGGAGTTCTTGAGCCGTTGCAGGCGTCGCCAGTCATCATCGAGGACGGCTGTTTCATTGGCAGTCGTTGTATTGTGGTTGAAGGTGTGATTGTAGAAAAGGAAGCTGTGCTGGGAGCAAATGTTGTGCTCACGCAATCCACAAAAATAATCGACGTCAGTGGAAGCGAACCTAAAGAACACAAAGGCAGGGTTCCGGGCAGAAGCGTCGTGATCCCGGGAAGTTATACTAAAAAATTTCCCGCCGGCGACTTCAATGTCACCTGCGCATTGATCATTGGGCAGCGCAAGG
>VBAU01000044.1 GCA_005883855.1 Bacteroidota bacterium | reverse complement strand
ACCGTAAGTAAACGTTCAATTGTAGCCAGGAATTGTTCTTAATACGCAATGCCCAAAATCCTTCGCATCCATAACCGTCTCATCATCGGTGGGCCCACGCTAAATGTTTTGTATCTCACAAAATATCTTGCACCGGAATTTGACACACTACTTGTCGTTGGCGAAAAAGAAGATCATGAAAAAGATGCGGCGTTCCTGGCAGAACAGATGGGAATTAAAACTGTGTCGATTCCCGATATGGGACGGTCCGTCCATCCGTTCAGAGACTACAAAGCCTTCGGGCATTTGAAGAAGATCATTAAGGATTTTCAACCGGACATCGTCCACAGTCACGCGGCAAAACCGGGAGCGATAGGAAGAATGGCTGCCAGCTCAATGAAGGTCCCTGTTATTGTTCACACCTATCACGGGCATATTTTTCACTCCTACTTCAGCAAATTGAAAACACGTTTTTTTTTAGAAACAGAGAGATATCTCGCTAGAAAATCAGACGCGCTTATTGCGATTAGTCAGCAACAAAAAAAAGAGTTAGCTATTGAGTTCCGCGTAGCCAACGAAAATAAATTTAGAGTCATTCCGCTAGGATTTGAATTGAACAAATTCCTCGAGGACCAGGAACAAAAGAGAAAAAGATTTCGCGCCGAATTCGATCTTGACGAGAATGAAATTGCCATTGGGATAATCGGGCGCCTGGTGCCAGTGAAAAATCATGGTCTGTTTTTGGAAGGGGTATGCCATGTGGCCAGGAATTCGTCAAAAAAAATCCGCGCATTTATCATTGGTGACGGGGAGACGAGAAAAGTTCTTGAAGAAAAGGCAAAATATTTGGGTATCTCTTTTACAAGTGGCTACAATAAAAGTGCGTTATTGAATTTTACGTCGTGGCGCACCGACATCGGTGTGATTAATGCAGGGTTAGATATCATCACACTCACATCACTGAATGAAGGCACTCCTGTGAGCCTGATTGAGGCGCAGGCGGCCAATAAACCCATTGTTTCCACGCGAGTGGGAGGGATTGGTGACATCGTAATCGAAGGGAAAACAGCTTTGCTGTCCGAAACGAATGCCCCAGATGCTTTCAAGCAAAATCTTCTCAAGCTCGTAGAGGACGACGGCCTGAGAAGTTGCCTCGGCAAAAACGGTGCAGATCACGTTCAGCAGCGATTCAGTGTAAAAAGATTAGCGGACGATATGGCAAGGTTGTACCACGAATTACTCGAAAAGAAAAATCAAACCAGATAGGGGGTCAGGTAAAAATAAAACAGTAAATGTTTTTCAAAAAGAAGCAACATACAACTGCTACCGCAAATTATGGCGTGCTAAATGCAGACGTACATTCACACTTGCTGCCGGGAATCGATGATGGATCTCAGGACATGCCAACCTCATTGCAACTAATAAAGGAAATGAAGGCGCTTGGCTATAAGAAATTGATCACTACTCCGCACGTGATGTGGGACATGTATCAAAACACGAGGGAAATTATTCTTGAAAAGTTAGACAGGGTAAGAATGAGGTTGAAAGAGGAAAGCGTCGATATAGAACTTCATGCTGCGGCTGAATATTTTATCGACGATCACTTGGGAGACCTGTTGAAACAAAAAGAACCGTTGTTAACGTTTGGAAATAACCTGGTATTAGTCGAGTTTTCCATGGCGAGTCAAAGTTTTGAGCTAAAGGAAATTCTTTTTGAGATGCAAATGCAGGGCTATCAACCGGTCATCGCTCATCCCGAGCGCTACACCTATCTACAGGCGAACAAAGATTTTTATGACGAATTAAAAGATACAGGCTGTTTTTTCCAACTAAATATACTCTCCTTAAGCGGCTATTACAGTGAGACCGTCATGGAACTTGGCCGCTATCTTGCCAAAAAGCAGTACTATGACCTGGTTGGTACTGATCTCCATCACTTCCGGCACCTGGACGCCTTAAAAAATCCCTCCGTGATTTCATCACTTCAAAAGTTATTGGAAGCCGGCAAAATTCAGAACAAAAATCTGTAAAGAAGGTCAAGCCTAAGGTTAAGAATAAGATTGAGGATAATTTATTCTCAATCCAAAGCTCTGCCCGTTTCATATCTTACACACTCCCACCCTCACTACGCGCTTCCTCAAATCCCGACTGCACCTTTACGTTAACTTCTCTGAAGGAGTCCTTTGGACAACTTTCACTCCCCTTTATTGGCAGCAAAGTTGTACTGATTTACCGAACATGGAATTTGTTTAAAGTTTAAACAATCATTTAGCTTTTTTTGACCGCGATGGAGTAATTTTAGATGATAGTTATTAAACATTTTTTGTATGGCAAGTGTAGACTTCAATAATCTGCTGGTGAACAATGCCGATTTTTTAAAACCGTTCGCAATAAACCTTACGAAAGACACTGAAACGGCAAAAGACCTTTTTCAGGAAACGTTGTACAAGGCCCTTGCCAACGAGGAAAAGTATAATGTAGGTACCAATATAAAGGCATGGTTGTTTACGATCATGCGTAATATTTTTATCAATGATTATCGACGGAAAGCAAAACAGCAAACCATATTTGACAGCACGCCTAATGACCAACTGCTCAATTACAGGCAGGGCGCGATCAGTAATTCCGCTGAGACGAGCCTGGGGCTGAAGGAGATTTACAAGGCTGTCTATCAATTGCCCGACATATTTAAAACTCCTTTCTTGTTATATTTTGAAGGGTACAAGTATCATGAAATAGCGATGGCATTAAACGAACCGCTTGGAACCATCAAGAGCCGAATACATTTTGCCCGAAAATTATTGAGGTAGCAGATTAGTAGATATTGATGATATCTTTGTCAACGTTGCAATTATATGAATCAGTTCTTGGGAAGTAACATTGACAAAGATGCCGCAAGTAGTAATGGTAAACGAAAATGATGAGCCCATTGGCACGATGGAAAAATTAGAGGCTCATCAAAAAGGTATCCTGCACAGAGCGTTTAGCATTTTTATTTTCAATTCAAAGGGTGAAATGCTTCTTCAGAGAAGAGCACTGAAAAAATATCACAGCCCGGGGCTTTGGAGCAATACATGCTGTAGTCATCCATACCCGCATGAGGAAATAAAAGCTGCTGCATTAAGAAGGTTACAAGAAGAGATGGGATTTACCACGACCCTTCAAAAGGCTTTTGATTTTGTTTACAAGATCTCTTTTAGTAACGGCCTAACAGAAAATGAATTTGACCATGTGTTTGTTGGCAAATTCGACGGCCAGATAAAGTCCAACCCGGAAGAAGTTGCGGATTACACATTTCGTTCCATGGCGGAAATCAGGCTGGACCTTTTAGACAAACGCGACAACTATACCGCCTGGTTCTATATCGCTTTCCCTAAACTTGAAGATTGGCTTAGAGAACAGGCAATGGGCAAGAAGCAACAGGCAAATGACAATGCATGAACCAGGCACTTCGCTTGCCAATTGGCAATTGTCTATTGCCTGTTAGTTATCCTGGTCAAACTGCAGAAACTCTCGCTTCACGGCTTTGAGCAGGCTAAATATCTGCGCGGCCTCGATGGCCAACATGACCACCAGCGCAAGTAGCACAAACCACGGAATACTCACACGGGGAGGTTACATGCTCAAATCTTTCATAATACCAGCCAGCCAGAGAAATTCCGAGGGCTAATCCCGTTATCAAAAACGCTAGCAGAGAGTAGAATATTTTCAGAAACATTACCCGCATGGTTGAATAACCCACCTTGAAATTTTCAAAGATCGCTGCGGGAACGATCAAAATCAGCGTTATCCAACTCCAATTTTTACCAAACCAGTCGCTCAATGCCGTATTGAATACGAGAATGAGGATAATAGAAATGAGCGACCATGGAAATAATAAAAACCATGACGCTCGTTCGTAACGACGGCCCGGCATAAAAGTGATTTTGGTTCGATGAAATGTAAGAAGAATTTTTCAAGTTTTTGATAATTCATTTCTTATGCAGCATAAGCATTTTAAAAGCTGTCTGATAGATTGTTCGGTATTTGATAAAATACAGGAAGCTTTTTGTTAAAAAAGTATTTACATTACATCGCATTTCTGTGAGGAAGTTGGAGAACATACGATTGCTGCAGCAAGCCATTGCCTGCTTTGATGATGCACAAGCTTACAAACAACTCTTCTTGTTGTTCTACCCCTCCCTTGTCCCGTTTGCCGTGTCCATTATACGATCAAAAGAACTGGCCGAGGAAATAGTTTCAGATGTTTTTATAAAGGTTTGGCAAAGGCGGCATCAGCTAGACAAGGTTGAGAATCTTCCTTTTTATTTATTTACAGCGGTAAAAAATAAGTGCATCTCCCGCCTTAACGACCCAAAACACAAAGCACAAATAGACATTAACTAGACATTAACGATGTCACTTTTGAATTCAAAAGCATTTATCATGATCCTGAACAAAAGATGATCTCAGCTGAAATGATAAGGCAGATACACGCGGCGATCCAGGATCTTCCTCCCCGCTGTAAGTTAATCTTTAAGCTTGTGAAGGAAGAGGGTTTTAAATACAAGGAGGTCGCCCAGTTGTTACAGGTTTCAGTAAAAACGGTAGAGAACCAGATGTCTCTTGCTTTTAAAAAGATTGGCACAGCTATCAAATTAAAACTGCCTCATTTAACGGCTACGTTTTCAAAAAATTGAAGAATATTCTTAGCTCTTTTAGGGGTAGAGGCCAAAGTAATTGTCTTAAATGGATATCCTAATTGCTAATATGACTGCTGACAGATTCTGGGAACTGCTATCTAAAAAAATTTCTGCG
The DNA here is from genome assembly GCA_005883855.1 of Bacteroidota bacterium. Taxonomy (GTDB): domain Bacteria; phylum Bacteroidota; class Bacteroidia; order Chitinophagales; family Chitinophagaceae; genus VBAU01. The sequence goes on along the minus strand of VBAU01000044.1, from coordinate 901 downwards.
GAGGCTAATGAACCTGAGCTAAGAGAGCTGGAGGAAATTCTTGGGCATTATCCTGAACTGCAGAACACGGCGGACGCCTTGTCTGTTTTTCAAAACGAGCTGGTTCCGGTTGAAAGCGACAGTGAAACCGAACAGGCCTTTGAACGGCATGTTGGCCAGGTGGCCGAAATCGACCCTGACTTCGCTAAACTCTATCCGCAATATTCATCTGAGTCCGAAGTGGAGAGCAGGAAGAGCGCAAAAATTAAGCGTTGGGCAATCTCGATACTTACGATCCTTATACTTGCTTCATCTATATTCATATTACGGAACAATAAAGTATCTGGCGACGCAGCATCCGGGAAACGCGCTGTTCAAAGCCAGGTAAGTACCAAACCAGGATCGAAAACACAAATACAGTTGCCAGATGGCTCCACTGTTTGGTTAAATGCCAGCAGTAACCTGACTTACGGAGACAATTTCGAGAAAAAATTCAGGGAGGTTAATCTCAGTGGGGAAGCCTTTTTTGATGTCGTGAAGGATCCGGCGCATCCTTTCATCATTCATACCAGCGTTGTCGATGTAAAAGTGTTGGGCACCGCCTTCAATGTTAGGTCCTACCCCAATGATGCGAATACCGAAACTAGTGTGCTCAGAGGCAAAGTAGAGGTTACGGTCAAGAACAGGGAAAACACAAAATATTATCTCGACCCAAATGAAAAGGTAATTGTTGCTAACACCGTTACTCCCATAGATGTTGTAAGGCCGCGCCGACAGCAAACGAAACCTCTTGTATCCATCCAGCCATTAACCTATTATCACATTGATAGTTCAATCATAGAAACATCGTGGGTCGACAACAAATTGATCTTTCAGGAAAATGAAACCTTCCAGGAAGTGGCGCTAAAGATGGAGCGCAAGT
>VBAU01000043.1 GCA_005883855.1 Bacteroidota bacterium | reverse complement strand
AGGCGACGGTTGTTCTGACACCGCGGCCGGCAGGACGCAATTTGAAATTAATCATAGGAAATGGGTTGACATTGCTCATTACCTCGGTTGTCATGCGATAAGAACAAATTGCCGGGGTCCCCAGGACGTCGGCAGAGACCAAGCTCTCGAATGGGCAGGGGAGTCCTACAATAAGCTCATAGAATATGCACGACCGGCAAACGTCAGCATCGTTATCGAAAATCATGGGGGCGTTTCAAATGATGCGGATTGGATGGTGTCGCTGGTAAAGCGGATAAATGATCCCGCGTTTGGTACGTATCCTGATTGGCGAAGTCCCTCACCCGAATTCGATAATTACACCTATCTGCAAAAAACTGTTCCGTATGCTAAGGGTATGTCGTACCGTAACCAGCCCACTGAAGAATCAACCGCGAAGATGATCAAGTTATGCCATACATCCGGGTATCGAGGATGGTATGGAATCGAATCCAGGGGCCGAGAAGAAATAAAAAAAGGAATCGGACTGTTGAAGAAATACCTTCTCAACAATTAATGTCAAGCGGCCTGGTGATCAACCTTCCTCGCTCACAGCGTATTTTTTAGAGGGGAAATACGTAAATAATTACTTCCTTTTTTTGCGGCACTTACTATTGTTGGTTTTCGACTCAATTTTTAATTTTCTATTTGAAGATCCATCTCTATGAAAAAACTGATGTCCATTTACTGCTGCGCATTGTACTTGCACTGCATTGGCAATGTCTCAGAAGTGCGAATGACGTCTCCCAAAGTTTCCGGGGAAAAAGTGCTTGTAAAGGCATTGGCTGCCATTGTAAACCGTGAAGGAAAGAAAAAAACACCTTTCAGGAGGATTAACCTATGTTCATCAGAATTACCCTGGCTGTAAAGATCATGGCGGCTACACTTAGAATTCTGTTGTTGCCATTTTTACCACCACAAATGATCTACACGTTTAGTGTGTTTGTTTCCACTTGGGCACTGACTCTACTTCTAACCTACTTTTATCCACGACTTACCTTAGGCGATCCTACAATATTAATTTGATTGGACTGACTCTTTAAAAAAAAATAACTCTGATTTCAACCGACCCCTATCGTGGGCTTCCCTTTCTACCTTATCCAACTGAAGAAAATAATTACCGGGGTTTCTTATCCCCGCTGAGTTTGGAGATGTGCGACAATTCTAATTTTCTAAACTCAACTTCTGAGCCTTCCGCCTGCAGAGCAATCTGTCCCTTATTCGCTGTGCAATCAAATCCATAATTAACAAGATCCCTGTTCACCCACACCTTAATTGAGGTGCCGACACATTCAATGATCATGTTGTTCCACTCACCAACTGTTTTCTCGGAGCTGTCAGTTAAGTTTAGGATTCGACGCTCCTTTCCTTCTGTAATCCCCCAGTTTTCTTTTGGCCCTCTGCGCTTTTCCATATCGTTCACCTTTATGTCTTCCACGATACACCAGAAATCTCCTGCATTTTGGTGTTCCATTTGCACCTCGATGGACTTAGGAAACATTTTGTACAACGCTCGCGGAGTGGAAGCATGAACAAGTACACCGCAGTTTCCTGGTTTGTTGGCAAACCGATATTCTACTGTAAGGCGGTAGTTATGGTAAGCAGAATTAGTGATCAAATGACCGCGGGGATCACCCATGCTAACGAGCATCCCGTTGCGAACGAGGAACGGGTTTTTTGCTGACGCATTGGTATCCATTTCAGGAACGTCAACATGCCAACCGGTGAGGTCTTTTCCGTTGAATAGGCTAATTGGTTTTTGCGATTTGCTGGAAAACGCTGCTATGATGAACAGTAAAGCTATGAGCCATTTTTGCATTCGGTAACTTTTGTTTTCCAAGGTATGGATTCCCTTCTCAATTTGAGTCAAAAGCCGAGCAGAATTACCGAACGATGCAGTGAGTGACACAACGGAAGTTGATAAGAAATTCTGAAGCTGGTATCATAAAAAAACATTTGGAAGCCCGTTCAAATAGCAAATAATTTTTAGGAATATGATAAGAAATTCTCACCCTGCTGCCATCATTTCTTCTCCACAGTCGGCGTATTTTTGTGAATAAATGCTTGTTAGCTAAGTCTTCATTCTAAACGGTGTTCGCTATATTCGCCGCTAATTAAACTGTACACTGTGCGATTAAAAAGTCTTGAGATCAAGGGTTTTAAGAGCTTTGCCGATAAAACCGTGGTCCACTTTGATGAAAACATTACCGGTATCGTTGGTCCAAACGGTTGCGGCAAGTCTAACATCGTCGATAGTATACGATGGGTAATCGGTGAGCAAAAGATTAGCCACCTGCGAAGTGAAAACCTCGAGAGCCTGGTGTTCAATGGCTCCAAAACACGTTCTGCAAGTGGCCTCGCAGAGGTTACCCTCACGTTTGAAAACACACGAAACCTCTTACCGATAGAATTCAATACCGTAACCATTTCCCGAAAGTTTTACAAGAGCGGTGAAAGTGAATATCGCCTCAATGATGTGCAATGCCGCTTAAAAGATATCCAGAATCTTTTTATGGACACCGGCATCAGCACGGATAGTTATGCCATTATTGAACTGGGAATGGTAGATGATTTGATAAAGGACAAAGAAGGCAGCCGCCGGCGAATGCTGGAACAAGCAGCAGGAATCTCTATTTATAAAACACGGAAAAAGGAAGCGAGGTTGAAACTGGATGCCACCGAGCAGGACCTGGCAAGAATTGAAGATCTCCTATTTGAAATAAATAACCAACTGAAAACTTTGGAGAGCCAGGCGCGGAAAGCGGAGAAATACTATGAAATTAAGAAGGAGTACCGCGCACTCAGTATCGAACTGGCCAAGGCCTCACTGGAGGGGTTTAATCTAACGTACAAAGAATTGAATGAGCACCAGGATTTGGAAACAGATAAGAAGATAAGAATTGACGCTGAGATCGCGCGTGAAGAAGCGTCTCTTGAACAGGACAGATTTGCTTTTATTGAGAAGGAAAGAGAATTACAAACCATGCAGCACGCGTTCAATGATCTTGTGCAAGCTGTGAGAAGTAAGGAGAATGATAAGAACCTGGCTGAACAAAAGTTGGAGCATTTGACAGAAAAAGAAACCAGCCTGAAAGATTTCTTGGACAAAGCTGAAGGACAAATAAAGGGAATTGAGGAAAGCATAGGCTTTACCCATGCGCACGTAGAAGAGGAGATTAAAATACTTGATGAATTGCACAGCCAATTGCAATTGTTGCGGAGTGACGTAGATTCAAAGAGAGTCGTACTAGACGAGAAACGTTCTGTGGTGAACGTCTTGAGAGCAGACTTCCAACAAGTTCAACGCAGCCAGTTCGAAGCGGAAAAAAAAGTGGCTGTGGCGGATACATCCATTCATAATTTACACAGGACTATTCAGCATATTGAGGACGAAAGAACGCAGCGTGATTTTCAACGTAAGCAGTTAGCTGATGAACTCTTTTTGAAGGAAAAAGAACTTAAGATCAAGCAAACAGACCTGGTACAGTTGCAACAACATCATGAGTATACCAAGGACCAGATATTACAAACGCAAACCATATTGGAGGACCTGAGAAATCAACTGGCCGAGGAAGCCCGGAAGCTGGATGCAAAGAAAAACGAGCACGACCTCCTGAAAAGTTTGATCGACACCATGGAAGGTTATCCAGAGAGTGTAAAATTTCTGCATAACAACACGGGCTGGAATCATCGGGCACCCATCCTCTCAGACATCATCTATGTAAAAGAAGAATACCGGACCGCTCTGGAGAATGTCCTGGAACCTTATCTAAATTATTACGTCGTAAACAATCTGCAGGAAGGACTGCAGGCTGTTCATTTGCTGGACGAAAACAAAAAGGGCAAGGCGAATTTCTTTTTGTTGGATAAGATACAAAACCAGGATGTGTCCGCGTTTACAAATTCAGAAGAAAGTACTGACCATAAACTTGAAGGAGCCGTTCATGCGTTGTCGGTGATTGACGTCGAGGAGAAGTACAGAGCTCTCGCTGCGCTTTTATTGGGCAATGTTTTTATTGCTGACAGTGAAGACGCATTGGAAAATACAAATGGCTTCGTAATCATAGAAAAAAATGGTAAGTATGTCAAAGGGAAATATTCTCTTACCGGCGGCAGTGTGGGATTATTTGAGGGCAAAAAGATTGGCCGCGCGAAGAACCTTGAGAAGCTACAAGAAGAAATTTCGTCTCAGAATTATGTAGTGGAAAGATTGAAGGAAGAGATACAAGCCCGACACAATGAAGTGATCGCCTTTAATGAAGACCTGAGAGAGAGCGCCATTAGCGACACGGAATTTGAAATCCAACAACTCACCAACCAGGGGTTTTCGCTGCACAATAAATTGGAGAATCTCCACG
>VBAU01000042.1 GCA_005883855.1 Bacteroidota bacterium | reverse complement strand
AAAACTATTTTTATGAGAAAAAAAATACCCTTAACCTGCGCCTCAATTCTTACAATCATTTTTTGTTTTGCTCAAAAAAATAACTCCCGCTCCGATGAAAATTCCTTAGCCCGGACTTCTTTCTATGCAGAGTTGGGTGGTCCCGGAATATTATTCTCCGCAAACATTGACCGGCGATTTAACAAATCAAACTTAGGATTGGGCGGCAGAATAGGACTCGGCTTTGTATCGGGATACCTTAACACCGATCCATATAATTACGATGAGCCAACGTCGGTGGTCACGTTTCCGGTGCAATTAAATTATCTGTTTGGAAAGCCAGGTTCCCCCCACAGCTTTGAGGCCGGCGCGGGTTTTACATTGGCCGGAAAGAAGATTGGAGTTTTCGATTTCTATGACAGCACTGCTTCTAATTTTTTTGTGACCGCAAGCTTTATGTACAGAAGGCAGCCTGCCAATGGTGGCTTTTCATGGCGAATTGGCTTCACTCCCCTCATTGCTAAAGGCTACATCCAGCCCTCAGCTGCGGTGAGCGTCGGATACAACTTTTAATGGTTTTGCATTATGGACATCGACATACGAAACGTTGTTGAGAGTCTTTGATTTGTTGTCATGGCGCCAGGCTTTATAAGGTACTTCCGAAGACACACGTTTATCACAATGAGTTTTAACTTCCACATCATGAAATACGCTTTTGTTGTTGTATTAAACGCACTGTTTACTGAGCAGTAGCCGTAAAAAAACAAGGGCAATAAACTGCCATCCCGCCATTAACATATTCTGCATTCATTGTTTTTTAACACACACGATTACAGGTATAAACAAGATAATGATTTAACGAGCTGCTGATCTGTTCAGGCATCGTGGCGTAATCCTTGTTTGATAAGCGTATAAAATTAAGTACTATGAAAAAAATATGTTTTTTAATCGTATTGTGTGCAAGTACTATGATACTTTCTGCACAGGACTATGATCATCATCGTGATCGAGATCGTAACCAGCCTCCTGGTGTAGTAATAAAGTCATACCACAAAGAGTTCAAGGGTTATGGTAATCCAACATGGGATATGCAAAACAATGAGTGGCATACAAAGTACATGGACAAGGGTAATGGTAACAGGAATGTGGACGTTTATTACGACACGTACGGCAGAAGAATTCAAACAGGAAGAGAGTGGGACCCGGTGAGGCTGCCTGCACCTGTTAGAGATCGGATTAGCAGAAAATATCACGAAGAAAATTACTCTGCATACCGGATCGAAAGGCCGGGTAAACGTCCTTTCTTCCAGGTAACTCTTGCAGCAAACCGAAAAATGATTTACATAGATGAAAGAGGCCGGGAAGTAAGGTACTATTAAGAATGTCGAATATCGAACAAGGAACGTTGAAGTAAGAAGTTAATTCGTCATTCTTCATTCGATGTTCCTTGTTCATTATTCCTTATGCGCCTCTCGAAAGCAACACGCCAATGTAGGCCATGATCAACGAAATGAGAAGTAGAATACGACCCGTCCACCGCGCAATCAATTTCAGTTTTGCACTCTGTTCCTTTTGCATTTGTTCAAGAAATTTTCTCCCGGCGAGCAAATCGTGGGTAAGGCTAATCGCTACAAGTGAAACAAATAAAATGACCTTTAAGATTACAAGCCGGCCATAATGTGTTTCATTGAAAAACCTCCAGGAAAATTGAACGCCCTTGAAACCCATGTTGAGCATTCCTGTAACAAGCATTAAAGCCAACACGATGTATCCGTAAAAGCGGAACTTGAGTCCTGTGACCATCAAGAGTTGAGTGCGTTCATAGTTGTTCTTGATTGACGGCAATAATACCAACGGAAGAAATAACATTCCGCCGATCCAAAATGTTGCACCCAGAATGTGTAGCCACACTGAAACGTAATACCAGGTATTCATTGAAAATGACTAAGAACGATGTACAGTGTAACAAATGTAGCAGTGAATAGTTGAAAGTTCACTTTTCAAACTCCACGATCCAATCGGACGAGTATTCGCTTTTGTCGGGCGCATTACTCTTCACAAATAAACGCGCGTTTTTGCCTAAGCGTAAACAGGTTCGCTTGTTCGAGACATCGTCAGTGCTGCTCTGTGGTTGCAGGGAAGGGTACCACAACGTAAGGCCTGGTTTGTTTAGCAACAACTGTGGCGTTGTCCACTGCTGTGAGTTCGAGCCCTCACCAAACTCTTTATTTTTGTTGAAAGAAATGTAAACACTGCTACCCATCCACGAGGGCCCGGTAGCTTTTCCCATTAACATGACCCAACAATTCAGATAATCATTCCAACTAACAGATGGACCCCAGTAGAACCCGGCGGTTCCTGATGAAGCAGGCCCGCCGCCCTGCGCTTTCGGAATTTGAAGCGAAGTGATTGGCGCACCGACGCTATTGTAATCTGCGTTGAAACCTTTGCCATCCCATCGTTTTGCCTTTCCCTCCGGGTCATCAAGATCTGGTAAAGCAATTCGGGCCACACTAATACATTGGCCTCTCCATTCTTTTGCAGGATCAAAATCTTTTTCATTGTATACGCCCGGATATCCGTATTCACCGTAAAACAAATAAAGATAACCATCACTTGCTACCGCGGAGGGATCGCCAACACCACCCGCAAATGTTTTAGAAGTGTTGTGTTGCTTTAGGATCAGTCGTGACTGGAGATCCTCAAGAAATATTCCTTTGTTCTCCCAACTATGTCCTCCGTCAGTTGATTTCATGATGCCGATGCGACAAACTGCGGCCGGGGAGGTCGACCCACGCAAACCTTCGGGCCAGTTTTGATTTTTGTATCCTTTGCCGGTCGCAGCATCGTAGGGAAAATTTTCAGGATAATTTTCGTTGTGGTACACAGCATACAATTTTCTCCCTGACGGGTCGCTCGAATCCTGGAAAATCGTTTCAAACCACACCGCGCCATGCAATCCGTGCGAACCGATGGGAGCATTAGGTGGTAATTGCGGCTCAGTAAAATTGGAAGCGCGACTTTGAAAAGCCTCGTTCGAATTCTTGCCACTCGCAAATTTTAGATCCCTTGCGCCACCCCAAACAGTATCTTCTCCATACTTACCCGGGAAAATTCTGAATGTATCGGCAACCCATGCCTCTGCCATATTGCAGTCGACGAAATTGTTAAACGTAAATTTTTCGGATGGTATCAGTTTGAATTGAGGATGAAAATCGACCTCACCGCTACCCTTATCCGACGATCGTTCATTGCAACTGATAAAATCAACAATAGTGAAGATCAAGAAAAGACAAGTTGCAGCAGGGGATCGATTCATAGAGCCAATATACAACAACAAGTGTATTGCTCATCAGCCCGAAGTTCATGTGATCGCACACGAATTGCCTATCTTCATCATTGGTCATCAAAAAACTGCTTATGAAAAAAATACTTCTTGTTTCGACATTATTTTCATCGTTAGTAACGACTGCACAGCTTGATGCGCGTCTTTTGCGCTTTCCCGACGTATCTGCGACGCAGATTGCGTTTGTCTACGGTGGTGATATCTGGATCGTTCCAAAAACCGGTGGCGCGGCGAACCGCGTTCCGTGGGCCTTCCAGGAACTGAACCTGGGTCCCATTATCGGCGAAAGAACCTTGGGGATACTTGTCGGACCAGCCACTGGTCATCAACTCATCGACGGCGGCTTCATAACCGTGCCTGACGCAAGATTGTATGGAGCGGATGGAAAATGGTTTGCTGAAGGTTATGGCATAAAACCAGATATTGAAGTTTGGGACGACCCTGCGCAATTAGCAAAAGGTGTAGATCCACAACTGACTCGTGCTGTGCAGGAAGCGTTGAAGCTAGTTAAGGAAAGGCCGAGAACGCTTTACCCGAGACCAAAGTTTGAAGACAGGAGCGCCAGGGGACTGAAGGAAGCATTTCATCCCTGACCTGGCTTGATGAATAATTCTCAAAATGTTTTTCTTCAATGACGGGGATACCTGTGTCGTTTTATTCGTTTGCGTGCCTTCGGGAATAAAACATCGTGAGCTGTCTCGTAGCCATGTTCGGCTACTTGTTCGGCCTTTAATTCATCTACGGCGTGAATTCTCTGGCGCCGCCAAATATAAATGATGACTCCCGTGAGCGCAAGCAAGCTAATTCCGGCTATTATCTTTTTTCGGTCCATTTGTCTTTTTAATGATAAAACAAATAACATACCGCAAAGCCACTTAATCAGGCAATGGCCTTACCATTATATTTTTGAAATAAACTTTGCTGTTTGGATCGTGACCCTGTAATGCAAAAGTGCCTCTCGAGAGAACCCGGCCTTCATTGCCCGCTTCCC
>VBAU01000041.1 GCA_005883855.1 Bacteroidota bacterium | reverse complement strand
AAATATTCTTGATGTACTGAACACGAATGTTGTTAACGGAGTTTTGCACATAGATTTCAAGGACAATGTGCGGGTGAGGGCCTATGAAGACATTACCGTGAACATTTCAATGCCTGCCGCCGATTATTTTCGACTGAGTGGTTCCGGTAATATGGACGTGAACGGAGACGTTGTCACAAACAATTTGAAATTAATCCTGAGCGGGTCTGGTGATATTGCCGTCCAGACTGCAGCGGTTGCTGATAAGATCGATGCGGAGGTGAGTGGTTCAGGAAATATCAGTGTCGCGAATGGGTCTGCTGTCAATGAGGACCTGGATATAAGTGGCAGCGGTAATATTCAGCTGGCAGGAGTTGCCACGCAAAAGACTATCACGCATATAAGCGGTTCGGGCGATGTGAAAGTCGTCGTTTCACAATCCCTGGATGCGCATATTTCCGGCAGCGGCTCTGTGTACTATCGCGGAAATCCTATTATCAGCACACATATATCCGGTTCCGGGAAAGTGATACCGTTTTAGGTTGGTCGCAATTTTCAGGATCAGCCGGAAAACTGTCATGTTAGGAATTCATACTATCAGTTAAACCAAACTGCATAGCCTTCTCTTCGTAAATCCCATGCAAGTTTTTCTTCCTGCAATAGCGCTTGTTGTTTTGTCATTGGTTTTAAATTAAGGTGGTTGTAAAGGCTTGGGCGCAGATAGCTGCCATACCTCTGAACTATATATGCCGAAAGTTTGTACCCTTTCTTGTTCCTATATCCGGTCTTATGTTGCTTGAAGCGTTCTAGTGGAGACTTACTAGTCATGCCAACATAAAGGCACTGAAGTACCCCATTAAATTGTGGATTGGCCTCGCGAAATTTTCTGTCTTCCGTAAACACCCGCTTAGAGAGTTCAATCACGTATACCTGGTATGTTATTCTTGGCATAGGGGGTCATTGTTCCTCATGCAAAGAAACATTCTTTTGTCATTTCCAGCAGTTTTTCAAATTACAGGCAACGGTGTCGGATAACGAATAATGGTAAACTTATTTTTTACTTTTTATGTGTTCCCTGTTACCAATGTTGTAAGCGAGGTTCATAACTTTTTTAACTTGAGCATTAATGTCCTCTCTTTTGTAAATCTTGATGTGATGTACAAAAAACCTGTCCGCTAAATTGTCTATGCGATAAAACAATAAATTGCCGTTGTAGGGTTGCGTCAATACGAAATGAATGTCAATGAAGTCTTTACCAATTTTATTGATTGAGCAAAAACGCATTTTTGTCAATAATGCAACTCTTGTCTTAACAGGATGAAGTTCAAAGTCACCTATTTTTTTGTATTCGCAAATGAAGTAGTTGAAAAGGTCAATGGAATTTTCTGTTTTGTTTTTCAGAAAGTCGTCAACGGTAAAATCGCCGCAAGAATGAGATTGATTCTTGTTAAAGAATTTATGTCCACATTTTGGGCAAGTCCACATAGTCGTTAATCTTGTTAGATGGTTGTTTGTCCGTGAAATTGTAGCGCTATTAACATTGCGGCCAATTACGATTTTTTATTCGCTTCTTTTAATTGCTTCACAACTGTGTCGAGAGATTCTTTTAGTACTTTTTTAACTTCTTTAAATGTTGTGTCGGGGTGATTATCCAATCCATAAGTCGATGATTCTTCACCCTGCCATTATCATATTTTTCTAGTGTAAACCGTACAAGTTGCATTGCTGCCCTGCGATGAACATATTCTCCTACAATATCAATGGAAGCTTTGTAGAGAGCACAATAAAGGCTATAATTTCCGGTTGCGACGTCGTCGGTACATTCTCTGTCATCTCGCTTATTCCACTTTATTGAGTCTGATAAAATCGCGTCAGCTCTTTGAATGATTTTCAGATCCACTGAATCAAATACTAAATTTCGATTTTCTTCATTTTCCTGCCCAAAACAAACGTGACAAGTTAACAAAGCAAAGCAAAGACTTATTGTTTTCATCATCTTTGTCGAATAACGTTAATTAATTACTTGCCGCTACCGTTCGTGCATTTGCGTTTGTGGCAGTGCCAAACTACAAACCAAACCAGCGGGCTTTTCGGCTTGAACCAAAGTATTCTTTATCGGCAACGAGCTCCGGGGATGCCTCTGTGTAAGTTCCGGATGGCGCAGGCCCCGAGAAAAAATCAACATTTACTTTTCCTACACGGCCGCCTCCAAACTCTATGTAACAGGTGCCGTCCCCTTTATAGGCGTCAGGCTGGTCACGCCTTTCGAATGATGCAATGATAGATTCAGCAACAACCTTTGCAGCGCCTTCAGCAAAAACGCCTGCTTTAGGAGTCCCTACACCATTTACATCACCGATTGCATATACATTGGGGAATTTCGTTTTCAGGTTTGTTTTATCAACCGGTATCCATCCATTTACGACCATACCGCTCTGCTCCACAACAGTCGGCACGCGATGTTTGGGAATACCTAAAAACAATTCAAAAGGCATTTCAGTACCGTCATCTAAAAGAGCAACATGATGTGCTGCATCAATTGAGCGCACAACTTTTTTGGGAATAAATTGGATGTTGCGCTCTGCAAATGCTTTCAGCAATGCCTTCGAAGTATCCGAGGAAGGAGGGATGGGTAAACCAAATGGCATAACCAGGCTTATTTCACAATCATCACGAATACCACGCTTGAGAAGATAGTCATGCATAAGCAGGGCTGCTTCGCTTGGAGCAGGAGGACATTTGAACGGAGCAGAAGTTACTCCGACAATGATTCGGCCTTTTGAAAAAGCGGGCAATACTTCTCTTAAGCGCTCAGCACCGGCTAAAGTATAAAATTCATTGCCACCTTCCGCCAAACCGGGTGTGGCAGCCAGATCGTAGTCAGCGCCCAATGCAATCACCAGTACATCTGCTTCGTAAGTGCTGAACCGCGTTGTAACTTTTCTATTAAGAGGATCTATTGAAGTGATCGTTTCCTGTTTAAATGTCACGCCGGGCTTTACAATATTGCGATAATAAAGGCGTATGTCATCGGAAGTTTTGTGGCCGAACATGACATCGAACTTTGAATAGCCGAAGTAAAAAGAGTCATTTTGATCTATTAAAGTAAGATCAAGATCATCGCCCAATTTTTCGGAAAGCAGTGCGCTAAGTTCAAGACCACCGAAGCCTGCACCAAGAACGAGAACCCGCAATCTCATGTGTAATGTTTTATGGTATAATCAAGTTTTACCTTATCGCTAACGCGTTCATTTATTTTCTGAATTGGAATGAGTCTAGAATTTTATCGCCAGTTTTTTTGTATCGTTCGTACTTATCAATTTCAGAGGTAAATGTTATCAAGTATGCTTTTTCGTCTTTTATATAGCAATAGGACGTGATTATTAGTTTGAAATTCCCCTGATTCATAGCATATCTTAATCTATAGAAATTTCCCTTTTCCGTTTGCGCCTTTGATGACTCAAATAATTTGCCGTTAGCGGCCATACTGGCGATTTGTTTCTCACTTATCTCTTTGTACTTGTCAAGATCAATATTTTGGCCTGCTAAATTCTGAATGATTAAACTCACATTCTCTTTGAATTTGTCGGTATCATTTTCCAGGGGAGAGAAAACAAACAATTCAGAACCGACGAGTCCTGACGTGTCCAGTGTCCAGGATTTCGGATATTCGATTTTATAATTTTCTTTTACAAGACTGGTTAACTGGCTTGATTTGTCAGCCTGAGAGCGGCTGCAAAAAGTGAATGATAAAAGAGTCAAAGTTAATATTAGCTTCATGGTGTTTGTTAAAAGACGCTCAACGGGCAGCTGGTACCGAAGGGAAGACATTTTCTGACTAAAGATAAATAGAATTACTAAAGCTAAGTAAACCCCATTGACGGACGAAGCAAGCCAAGCGCAGCTAGTGGTGATAAGAATACACAGATGGAGA
>VBAU01000040.1 GCA_005883855.1 Bacteroidota bacterium | reverse complement strand
AAGCAATCCTTTCCATTTCACATCGACAATAATGTCTATGGTGAATTAGGCAAAGCCATATTGAAGGGTTTCTATTATCAGCGGTCCTCGATGACGCTTGAAGAAAAATACGCAGGTAAGTGGAATCGTGCAGCAGGGCATTTGGACCTTGCCGTTTTGATCCATCCTTCTGCCGTGACTGACGACAGGCCCGCTGGAACGATCATTTCTTCACCCGGTGGTTGGTATGACGCCGGTGATTACAACAAATACATTGTGAACTCCGGTATCACGATGTACACGCTGTTGTCGGCATACGAAGATTTTCCAGGTTATTTCGATTCATTAAAAACTAACATCCCTGAAAGCGACGACAAAATACCCGACATTCTTAACGAAGCGCTCTATAATCTCAGATGGATGTTCACGATGCAGGATCCAAATGACGGGGGAGTCTATCATAAATGTACAAACTCAGAATTCGATGGGATGGTAATGCCGGGCGTAACAAAGGCTCCCCGGTATGTAGTGCAGAAAAGCACCGCAGCTACGCTTGATTTTGCAGCTGTAATGGCCCAGGCTGCAAGGATATTTAAGAAAATGAAATCGCAGCTTCCGCGGCTGGCAGATAGTTGCTTAAAGGCCTCCGCTTCCGCATGGTATTGGGCTTTAAAACATCCGGCGGTGGAATACGACCAGGCAAGGCTAAATAAAGAGTACAAGCCGGATATTAATACAGGCGCGTATGGTGATAAGCAATTGACGGATGAATGGATGTGGGCCGCGACCGAGATGTTCGTAACCTCAAAAAACAAAATGTATTACGAGGTGATTGAGCAAAACATTAATGATTCGGTAAGTCTGCCGTCGTGGAGTAACGTTAGAATGCTCGCTTACTACACCATGTTGCGCTATCAGGGTAATTTGCCGAAATATGCAGGAGATATGGTTAAGTTAATGCACCAACGTTTGCTGATTATCGCAAATGACTTTATTGACCATGTCTCATCAAATGCCTTTGCGACTGTGATGGGACAGTCGAAGAGAGATTTCATATGGGGAAGCAATGCAGTGGCGGCTAACCAGGGGATCTTGTTGATCAACGCTTATTTCCTCACGGGCCAGAAAAAATACATATCTGGCGCGCTAAGCAACCTTGATTACTTGCTTGGTAGAAATGCAACGGGCTATTGTTTTGTAACAGGCTTTGGAACCAAATCACCCATGCATCCTCATCACCGTCAATCAATAGCCGACGGAATTGATGAGCCAGTGCCCGGTTTATTAGTCGGAGGACCTAATCCATCGCGGCAAGACAAATGTCATTACTTATTTACTGACCCGGAAACCTGTTTTGTAGACAGCGATTGCGCATACGCAAGCAATGAAATCGCAATTAACTGGAATGCGCCGATGGCATATTTGGTGAATGCCATTGAAGCGCTCCATTATGAATTGGGTCTTGCTGAAAATAGTCCATCAACGACCACATCATTCAATCGGTCAACAAGCATCATCATGTTTCCCGTTTTTTGATCTTTCCTTTGCGAGAGTATCGCATGGTACAAGAATTGACTAAGTGCCGGTAAAAATTCCCACTGGGATGAATTCGAGTTAGATTAAAAAAAACTGGTTTGAACGACGTGTCCTTCAAACCAGCCAAAATTTTTCTACAGGAATTGGGCACCGGAATGTCAAACAAATTCCAGAGGGTTATGATATATAATAGAAGGGTGATTAAAAGATTTTCACAGGATGGATAAGAGAACAAATTAAACATTCACAGGAGCTGTCCTGATTAAAATCTGATTAGATTTTCGAAATAGAATAAAAAACTGAATTTCAGCGGGGTGAAAATCCATGCAATGGTTATTATTGCGGAATGGAAGAAGAAAAGATATTAATCATCGAGGACGAGCACAAAATTGCCGATACCTTGAAGCTGGGCCTTTCGGAACACGATTATGAGGCCGATGTGGCATATGACGGAGTGATGGGACAGAAACTATTTAGCGAAAATAAATATGACCTGGTCGTTCTGGACATCAATTTGCCCGGCATCAATGGGTATATACTCTGCAAGAATTTCAGATCGGTGAATGCACATGTGCCGATCATAATGCTCACCTCACTTATTGAATTAAACGACAAGGTGGAGGGTTACGAAGCCGGCGCCGACGATTATCTTGTGAAGCCATTTGAGTTTAAGGAGTTACTGCTTAAAATAAAAGTGTTTCTAAAACGATCTTTAAATCAACATTCTGCTGAACCAGTTGTGTTAAGGGCGGGAGATCTCGAGGTGAATTCCGACAGCAAAGAAGTAAAAAGAGAGGATAAATTGATTAATTTAACGGCTAAAGAATTTCAACTACTGGAATATCTGCTGAGGAACAAGAACAAGGTTGTTTCCCGTACCGACATTGCGACGAATGTGTGGGGCATCGATTTCGACACTAATACCAATGTAATTGATGTTTATATTAATTACTTGCGAAATAAGATTGACAAACCCTTTCAGCGCAAACTGATACAAACGCAGATAGGAATGGGGTATATTTTAAAGGAACCATAAATGCCTGTACGCTTAAAGATCACCCTTGTATTTTCTTCAATCGTTTTTTGCATCCTGGGACTTGTTTTTCTGATCATTTACTTTTACGCGGCTAAAAATCGCCGAGATTACATTGACGCACGTTTAACGAGTATGGCCGTTACCACCGGTCGTTTCTTAAGCAGGGCGGAGACTTTTAACCCTTCACTCATACAAAAAATCGATTCCCTAACTGCCATCGCGTTTACGCACAAAACGGTCCAGGTGTACGATGAAATGAATCGCAAGATCTACTCGTTCAACGATGAGGAGGAAGACGCATTGTCCGTGGATAAGAAGAAACTAAGTGATGCCCGTCGCCATACCAAGCTATATGCACTAATCAAAAAGAGGGATATAATTTTTTATCACTACACGGACAGCAACTTTAATCTTGTGATTGTAGCAGCGGGGTATGATGACTTTGGCCGGGAGTATTTGAACCGCCTGTTGTTTATTCTGGTGATAAGCTTTTTCGCGGGAACCGTCATTGCCGTTATAATCGGTTACCTGTTTTCAAGCAAGCTGCTTCGCCCATTGGGTAGAATTGCTTTCGAAGTGAATGAAATATCTGCGCAGAATTTGGCAAGAAGAATGGATACGGGAACTTCACGGGATGAATGGTATTACCTTTCTAATACCCTTAACAGCCTGCTTGAACGCTTGCAGGAAAGTTTTGACTTGCAACGCCGGTTTGTTGCTAACGCCTCACATGAACTATCAACACCTCTCACTTCCATTTCCAGCCAGCTGGAGGTAACGTTACAGAAAGAAAGAAGCGCGGCAGAATACCAGCGAGTGATGCAATCCATTTATCATGATGTGCGGCATATGGGTCGGCTCACTCACTCTTTGCTTGAGCTGGCTAAGGCTTCGGCGAGTAAAGGCGGTATTGAGATAAAACCTATCCGAATTGATGAAATTCTTTTACGAATGCCTTCCGAAGCAGCCAAAATTGACAAAACGTATTCAGTGTTCTTGGAATTCGGTGAACTACCCGACGAAGAAGAAAACCTGGTTGTATTCGGAAATGAGGAACTGTTGTTCACGGCCATTAAAAATATTGTGTTGAACGCGTGCAAATACTCGAAGAATCAGCGGGCCATTATTATGCTAGAGGCAAATGAAAAAGATATTTCCGTTTTTGTGAAAAATGTGGGCGTCGGCATCCCGCCACACGAATTTGAGAACATCTTTCAGCCATTTTACCGGATTGAAGAAAATCGAATTGCCGGAGGTTTTGGTTTAGGATTATCGCTGGCCAAGAGGATTATCAAATTACACAATGGCGAAATCTCACTTTATTCAAGGCCGGGCGAGGAGACAATATTTACCCTACATCTTTCGCCTGCGGCAAATTTGAAGAAATAAAAACAGGGTCCTGGACACTTCAGAACCCTGTTACCCTTAAGGAATAAACAAAAAAAGCAAGTTATTCTACATTGATCTTTTCCGTGTACGAAATCTTATTTGATTCACTGATCACCTTAACCAGGTACGTGCCCTTTGTAACAAATGCGGGAAGTCTGAATTCTTCTACCTGTCTGTGATTGTGAATAGTGATATCCTTCTTACTGATTATCTGTCCGGCGATATCCAGGAATTGCACCTCGTACCTTCCGGCAGGCTGATCGGTAAACTG
>VBAU01000039.1:6113-8675 GCA_005883855.1 Bacteroidota bacterium | reverse complement strand
AGGCTATTGTTCATCGGAGCTGGCATCATAGGAATTTTGTTGGGGTTTCTCGTCTATTCTATCTCTCCAAAAATTTACAAGTCGAGATTGATTCTCCATTCCTCCTACCTAACCAATATGGAACAGATTGAGATCATTGGCAACTGGAATGAACTTTTGAAAAGGACCGAAAGGGGAACCTTAGCGCAAATTCTCGGCTGCGACGGCCCATCATTGGATGACCTGGTCAGCTGCGAGGCGGCAGAAATACTGAAAAACTACTCGGCATCAAATCCAAACGGTTTTTATGTTGACGTGAAGGTGAAAAATAACTCCATTCTTCCTGGGGTGCAAAAAGCCATCGTGAATGGGCTAAATAACACAGAGCTTGTCAAACAAAAATTGGCAACGAAGAGAGCAAATCTAAAAGAGCTCATTAGTAAAGTCGCAGTCGAGATCAGCAAGCTTGATTCTGTTAAATCCAACATAGAAAAAATCATCAGCAACCGCGAAAAGAATTCTTCCGCTCTAATGCTTGATGTGACTGGCGTAAATAGGGAGCTAATCGATATGAATGAAAAACTGCTTGGCTACCAGGACGAACTCAAATTTTCAAGTGGCGTTCAGGTGGTCCAGGGATTTCTACCGTTTAATACGCCGGTGAGCATTAGCTTAAAGGTACTCATCGTTTTAGGTTTGATCGTTTGCCTCTCGATCGCTTATCTTGTTACTCTTGTCATTTTCGTTAATGATCGACTGAAAAAAAGAAGAGTTGCCAATGCGTGAAAAAAGTAACACTTTTCCCAATCTTCTCTTGTTTTTATTGTTTGTGATCTTTGTTTCTAGCATTATTCTTTCCTTCCGCGCAGTCACCAGCATCTCGCTTGGATTTATTGCCGTGACAGGATTGATTAAAAACAGGATCGACAACGGAAACTTTTTCAATCGCAATCTCAGCAATCCCTTTTTCATTTCTTGCTGCCTGCTATTTGCACTGGAAATTGTAAGTGTTGTCTACAGCGAGAACAGAGTCCATGCCTGGAGAAATGTTTGGGGGAAATCTCTAATTATTGTTGTTCCTTTTTGCTTGTGCTGTTGTGATTACATTATGGAGACAACCAGGCAAAAGATCATGAAATGGTATTGCCTGGTTCTTTTTGCTGCGTGTTTATTTGCGCTGATGCGGGCGTTCAGTATTTACCTCACGATGCACGATGCCTCTGGTTTCTTTTATCATCGCCTGGTTGAGCCATACTCCGGCCATGCTATTCAATTTTCGATATTGGTATTCATAGCCTTGATATACCTGCTGGAAAGTGAAAAGAACAGGCAATATATTCTTAGCGATATTTTCCAAAAGTTTCTGATCATCTTTCTCTCGGTAGTGCTGCTTTTGCTTTCTTCAAAGCTGGTGATAGTTTTTTACCTGGGGTACTTCTTTTATTTTATACTAATAATAAGAAAGCATAAGAGCAAATTGATCGCTATTGGGTTCATCGCAGTCTTTTTCGCCCTTTGCGTTTTTGTCTTTGGCACCAACAATCCGATGAGTAGTCGCTTCCGTGACATAGTGAATACAGATTTCAGCGTGCTGGAAAAGGACAAATTTGATCCCGGCAATTATTTTAACGGGCTTCAATTCCGGCTTCTGCAATGGAAATTTGTACCGCAAATCTTAAATGAAAAGAGGGCCTGGGCCACGGGAGTGGGTGTAGGGGACGCCCAGCAAATGCTCAACGACAAATATGTTTCTGAAAACATGTACATTGGAAACGCACAAAGACCCGGAAAAGGTTTCCTCGGTTATAACACACACAATGAATTTCTGCAATCACTGCTGGAGACCGGTATCCCCGGGCTCCTCCTTTATGTGGTCGTCTGCCTTTCATTAATTAAAATGATGGCGGGGAAGCAACGCGCTCCATTCATTTTTATTAGTATTTTACTCCTGGCCTATAGTTTTAGCGAATCGGTTTTTGAATCGCAGTACTCAAGTATCATTTTTTTATTTTTTCCCTTATTCTTTTACCTGAATGAAAGAAATGATAAACGGTGAAAAAAATTTTCAAAAATACATGGGGAGTTCTTACCAAGAAAGAAAAAAAGCAGTCTATCATGCTAGGGCTGATGGATATCATCATCAGCATAATCGACATACTTTCACTTGCCTTGCTGTTATGGATCATTAAATTCTACATCGAAGCTACTCATACCAGCCCGGTTTTTTTGCCTAAATGGCTGGGTAACCAGGACTCTGTCAGTTTTATTGCTGCCTTCTTTCTTCTTTTCGGCTTGAAGAATATGGCGGGGTATTTTATTACCAGGGCTCAATACAAATTTATTGGCGAAGTGGCAGTGAGAATTTCGTACCAAAACCTGTTGTCTTACCAACTAGGAGAATTTCATAACTACATCAACACCGATTCCTCGGCGTACATCAGGAAGATAAGTATTCAACCCTTTGAATTCAGTCAATACCTTCTCTCGGGAATTCAGCAAATCATTACACAATTATTCCTGGTTGGGATAACGGTCATCGCGATCCTGCTGTTCAATGCAAAATTGTTTTTCTTTCTTCTACTT
>VBAU01000039.1:1591-6041 GCA_005883855.1 Bacteroidota bacterium | reverse complement strand
CGTGGAAGCGAATATCTACAACCGAAATACTTTTTTCATGAACCGGTTCATGAAGGTCAGAAACAAATTCAGCCGATTCTTGTTCGATTCACTTTCTATTCAAAGTTTGCCCAGTCGTGTAATAGAAATCTTTGCGGTCCTGGGATTATTCACCCTGATAGCCATTGCAAAATGGACCGGCAATAATGACAGTGCCGCATTATTAACTATCGGGGCTTTCATGGCCGCCGCATATAAGATCATCCCCGGCGTCGTACGAGTCATAAACATCATGGGGCAAATGAGAGCATATGAATTTTCATTGAATGAGTTGGGCCAGTACAAGAAGATCATTGAGCCGGGCACAATACCGTCTGCTCAACCGATTAATACCATTGAGTTCAGGAATGTGAAATTTCAATATTCCACGCAACCTGTTCTGAGTGATTTGTGCTTTGCCATACAAAAAGGAGATTTCGTTGGCATCACAGGTGACTCAGGAAAGGGAAAAACGACCATACTCAATTTATTGC
This sequence comes from Bacteroidota bacterium, assembly GCA_005883855.1. GTDB lineage: Bacteria > Bacteroidota > Bacteroidia > Chitinophagales > Chitinophagaceae > VBAU01. Next base: position 5,529 of record VBAU01000039.1, on the reverse strand, counting down.
TGGGCTTTTTGACCCCGACATGCGGAGAAATTTTGATCAATGGCGTAACGGCAAATGCAAACGATCGAAAAAATTACTGGCTATCCATTGCTTACGTGCGTCAACAGCCATTTTTTATTTATGATACCATTCTAAGGAACATCACGCTGGAAGAAGAGGGATACAATCACACTAATCTAAATAGAGCTCTCGACGTGTCGGGTTTGAGTGACCTTCTTTCTAAATTTCCTGAAGGACTGAAAAAGATCATCACGGAGAATGGAAAAAACATCAGCGGTGGCCAGCAGCAACGAGTGGCCATTGCCAGGGCAGTGTACAAAAACTCCGACCTGGTCTTGTTGGATGAGCCTTTTAACGAGCTGGATGACGAGTCGACGACTGCGCTGGTAAATCACTTCAAAACCATGTCGTCTGAGGGTAAGACTGTCCTGATGATCACTCACGATAAAAAAAGCCTTTCTCATTGCAACAAAATCATATCGCTGGATGAACAATGAGAAAACATTTGTCATTCTTACGCCTGGTTTTCCTTCGTCGGAAGACGATAGCACTTGCCTCCCAATGCAGCAAAATCTCGTTCGGAAACTGAAGGAAATACGTCCTGGTTTGAAAATCGTTGTTCTAAGTTTTCAATATCCGTATCATAAAAATACTTACAGCTGGCACGATGTGCCCGTCATCCCCTTCAACGGCAGGAATAAAGGAGGACTGAGCAGGTTGCTGCTAAGAAACCAAATCAATTCTGTGTTGAAGAAAATAAACAGCGAAGGAGGAATTGTTGGGCTGCTAAGCTTCTGGTACAACGAATGCGCGTGGATTGGAAAAAAGTTTGCCGATGCTTACAATCTCAAACACCGGTGCTGGGTGCTGGGACAAGATGCAAAAAAACAAAATGCATACCCGCATCGCCTCAAACCAAACGATTCTGAGTTGATTGCTTTATCCGATTTTGTGCGGGATGAATTTCACAAAAATCATGGAATACGGCCACGCTATACTGTCCCCGCCGCCATTGACCCGTCGGAGTTTGATGAATACGAAGCGATGAAAGATATTGATATCGTTGCAGCAGGGTCATTGATTCCTTTAAAACAATATAATGTGTTTGTTGAAATCGTGTCAGCAATGCAGAAAACTTTACCAGGTGTTAAAGCTGTTTTGATTGGCGACGGGCCGGAACGGAGAACGCTGGAAAGGATGATCAAAAAATTGGGTCTGAAGGACAACCTATTGATCACGGGAGAGCTGCCGCATAAGCGGGTGCTGGATTGCATGAAAAGAGCAACACTATTTCTTCATCCATCCTCATATGAAGGGTTTGGCGTTGTGTGCCTGGAATCGTTGTACGCCGGAGCACAGGTCATAAGTTTTTGCAAGCCGATGAACAATGAAATTCCTCGATGGCACGTGGTGAAGAGAAAAGAGGAAATGCTTGAGAAGGCAATAAGAGTTTTGCAAGATGAAAAGTCTGGGGCTGAGAAAGTATTACCCTACTCAATCAGCGACCAGGCCAAGAGTATCCTGGAGATTTTTGGTTTATAGTCCTATAGTCGCAGGGGAAACAACTCAAACCATTTCTTTGCGCCCCCTGCGTCTCCTTCGCGTTCTTTGCGCCGCTTGGTCATGACGCAGAGTGCGCGAAGAAGACGCAAAGGACGCAGGTACATTTCTAAAATATGTCAACATCAGCTAAATTGAATTTGAGTTTAGCTAAATCCAGGTTGCTACCCAGGTCAAGAAGCATCACGGAAAACGAAGCAACTGCTGGAGCCTTTCTTCTAAACAAGTCAGCTAGTGTAGTACCTGGACTAGTCTGAAAATTAATTTCCCTTATTCCCAACCTCTTGCACATTTGCTTTAGCTGGTCAATAGTTGATTCAAAGTCTTGCGCCGTGCCCGGATCCATGTCCCCGATGACGAATCGGTTTTGGATCTTGTACCATATTTTGCAGGATCCGAGCTGCATCACTTGCGAAGAGCTGTAAGTTTTATACTGCAAATACTTTTCATCGCGATACACGCCTCCACAATCTGCAGTAATTAGAGAATTCGCCAAACCGTGCCTCGAGTAAAAATATTTGCGGAGCACGCTTCGGGCGTAGGAATTGTAGATTGACCGAGTCCAGTTGAATTTTCTACTCAGCGATTCAAGCGGCAAAGCCTGCACCGCAATGTTAAATCGCTCCATCACTTCCGTTTTGACCCATCCAAGTTTTACCAGGCCGCGATATGAGTTTTGATTTGGAAAACCAAAAACAACCTTGATGCCCACTTCACTGCAAAGATTAAAAGTCAGTCTCGCCAATTTCATGAACAATCCTTTGTTTCGATGATGTGGGTGCGTCATCGTATCCGCAGATTGTGCAGCCAGTACAATCTGACCAGCACATTGAATGAAGCAAGGTATGACGCCATAGAAAGCGACTGGTTTACCCGTAGCATCATACGCCAGGAAGCCGATATTTTCTATCCCCGTATAACGGGTATCATATTTTCTTTGGAAATGACTCTTTGCTGGAGTTGCGGCGTAAACCGTTCTGTGCAAACGAGCCAAGTCTGTCAATCTAGCCTTATCAAGGCGCGCAATTTTGTAATCGTCCGGATGAGCTTTATGAGCAGTACTTCCCATGAACGGTGGCAAGCATTTGATTGTTGACCGATATGTATGGATTTACAATGAACCGTTCCAGCATGGCAGCGTCAAATTGATCCTCGGGAAAAAGAAACTCGACGGCCAGCAGCTTCGCGAACCCAAGCGATTTTGCGACGCTCACCGTCTCGCGCGAGTAACTACCATAAGGAAACGCAAGCGCGTCGACCTCCTTTTGAATCGCATTTTCAAGAAATTGTTTTGAATGGATCAATTCCGTTTTCACTTCCTCCAAACGATGGCGAGCAAGGTCATTGTGATAATAGCTATGACAGCCAATTGTCGCAAAGCGAGACCGCGATAGCTCTTGTATTTGCGATAATGTCATTTGCATCCAAAAATCCGTAACTCTGTTCTTCACTGACGCCGGCAGCCAGCGTTCTAATTTCTTCATAACATCCGCCTTGGTTGTGAAACCTTCCCCGCGCAACATTTCCTTTAATGAGCGATCCCCCACCAGTGAAACATAGGCGTCATGACCATTCTTGATAAAAAGCTCTTTTCGAAATTCGAATTCTCGAGGACCAAATTTTTGTGCGAGGGCAATACAATCATTCCACAAAATCTCGTACCCCGCGTCGCGGATAGCCGTAACAAAAAATGTCGCAGGCACACCGTATGCTCCGATCAACGGTAAAACATATTTGTAGTTGTTGGCGAACCCGTCGTCAAACGTCAGACAGATATTGAATCTCTCGTTGCTGAACCTTTGCAGGTAATAATCTTGCAGGGAAACGATATGAAAATATTTTTTATAAAACCGGAGGTGTTGCTCAAAAGTCTTTTTGGTAAGAAAAAGCGAGTTGAATCGTGTGGGGTTTGAAGTACAAATACCGTGATAAACAACAATCCTGGCGCCTCTCGCTCGTTGAAAGGTTTTTTCATTGAGGCCGATAATTCCCTTTATGTCCCGGATGGTGTAAGTCCATTTCTGCCTGAGCCCCGATTGAATAGTTTGAATTTTGCGCATTGCCTCAGGTGTTTATTTTACTTGTGCCTTCAACTCTTTCCAACAAGGTCAGGGCATGATGTAATACTAATTTGGGAGTGTATCGCGTAAGACAATGAACATCGTGATACCTGCATGCTTCCTGCATACATTGGCCGCACGCCAGGTCTGAAGAGTCAAGAAAGAAAGCGTGGTCTCCCAACGGTCTCACCCAGTCGGTGCGAGTGGATCCAAACAAACCAAAAGTCGGAATCCCCGACACCCAGGCCATGTGCATCAAACCGGAATCCTCCGAAAGAATAAGTTTCACCTCCTGGAGCACCGCAAAAGCTTCTGAGG
>VBAU01000039.1:0-1527 GCA_005883855.1 Bacteroidota bacterium | reverse complement strand
GAAGTGCCCAACACGAGGAACTTCGTGTTTGGGAACAGTTGTAGCCACTTTTTAGCGAAGGCGACATAATTATTGAGCTCCCAACTGCGAGTGGGAAATGCTCCGGCCGGATTAAGAACAACAAGGTCTTCTCCCACGAGCCATCCGTTTGCCTTCAGGATCTCCTTGCCAATTTTCGGACGAGTCAAAGAGAATTTATTCACTGCCCAATTCTTGCCGAGGCCAGCCGCCTCGATGGTCATCCGATATCTTTCGCCACCGGCTATCGGTGAAAATCGATCGAACGCTGACCAGGCTCTAGGTAAGAGTGCTTTTCGAAGTATGCGACTCACATTGTTATTTTGAAGATCGATGATTATATCGTAGCGCTGCCTGAATAATTTTGGCAACATCGACGAAGCGTAAACAATTTGCTTTTTTAAGTCACGACCTCCTTTGATCACAAAGATGTTGTCAAAAAGCACAATGCTTCTCGGAATATCTTCAACTTCTTGTCTCGTCAAAAAATCAATTCGAGTTTGCGACGGCAGACTGTTTCGTAATTGCTGTAGGTAAGGAAGCGTCGCGACCACATCACCCATCGCCTGCAAACGAATAACAAGAATGCGCTCCGGCAAAGTGTTCTCTTTCCATGGCCTGGCAGCGATCTTGCTATTTGACAGTACGTTCTGATCCATAATAATTATTGTTTCGCCCAACGCAAAACAGCTTTTGCAGTTTTCTTGAACGGCACCACACTTACGGGATTGTTCGTCCAGGCAAGGAAGAATTTTTTAATTGCCTGCCCCGTTTTCTTGCGGGCAAGGTAATCTTCGCCAAAATTGACATAAAGCTTGAACAGCGCAGTCCGAGCTATTCCCCGTGGCAGTTTAGCTTCGTATTCATGTATCATAGCTATGCCCTGGTCATACCCCAATATCCAGTTGCTCACGCTGTCATTATTGTCGTGCAAGCGACGACACAATAGCGGCTCATAGAGGATGATTGCATTAAAATGACTCGCAAGCCTTAGAAAAAAATTCACATCCGAAAAAGGTCTTGTCTCATCGAATCCACCCACCACGTCTAAACAATGCTTTCGGATCATTAGCGATGGCGTTGTTGTAGAAATTTCCGACTTGAAGATCGGGATAAGAATATTTCCATATCTGAGTCCTTCTTTTACCGGGTAAAAAAAGTCAATTGGCTCGTCAATTTTTTTGAAATTAAATCCTCCCGTAAAGGAGAACCCAGCATCTGCAAATTCCTCCAGGGCTCTAACCTGCTTTTCCAGTTTTGTGTCGGGCCACAGGTCGTCAGAATCTATGAATGCAAAAAGATCGCCCGTTGCTTCTTTGAGTCCGATGTTCTTGATTTTACCATTGATCCCGACGCGACCAGCTTTTAGAAAGTTTATTCGTTCATCGTTAAAGCAGGAGACTACTTGTTCTGTGTCATCCTCAGAACCATCGTCCACGATGATCAGTTCCCAGTTTGCATATGTTTGTCTGCGAATGCTCTCAATAGTTTCATGGATATACCCGGCCC
>VBAU01000145.1 GCA_005883855.1 Bacteroidota bacterium | reverse complement strand
GGCCTTTCATTAGGTCCACCATGCTGTGCGGTACTGAAACTGTTGTGGTGGCCGTAGCCGTATTGCCATGTTGATCCGTGCATCCGACTGTTGTTGTGTAAATTCTGCCGCTCTTACCATTGCCAGATCTTTCAGCGCGCAATTGCACGTGATGATCATCAATCACCAGCCAGTCGTTATTGGTATTGCCATCACCATGACCGTTGTTGCTCTGGCTGCTTGTGACAGACAACACGCAATTGATTGGCCCGGGACAATTGTCCGTAGTAGTGTAATTTATCGACACGTTTTTCATCTTATGGTTAGGCGGCCACAGTGTACGCGGTGTGGCGCCAAGATCATGTATCACAGGAGGCTCAACGTCCTTCACTGTTACAGTAAATGCACAGTGTGCAGTATTGCCTGAACTATCGGTTGCCGTTGCAGTAACCGTCGTCGTCCCGACATCGAAGAACGTTCCCGGATTATGATCATAAGTTACTGTGGTTTTGGAGCAATTATCTGTTGCAGTGGCTGCAAACGTAACTATCGCGCCGCACTGACCTGGATCATTGTTTTGCGTAATGTTGGCCGGGCAAGTAATAACCGGAGGTTGTGTGTCTCTAACAGTAACATTAAATGAGCAGCTATCGACACCTGCACCATTTAGTGCGATAACTTTAACCTTTGTAACCCCTACCGGAAATACAAACGGTGAAGTAATCGCTGTGGCCCCGATGCGGTAATACAATGTAGAAGTGGGTTTACCTGTCGTATCTATTGCAACAAAAGCAACAGATGCAGAGCAAAGTCCTGCGGTATTGCTTACAATGGTATCTGCAGGACAGTGCACGTGAGGAACAACAAACGATGCATCCTGTAAAAAGATCTGTGCCCTTATCTCACCGCCTGGCAAAGCCGTTGTATGAATATTAAAGTAGAAGAGACCCATTTTCAATGTATCCTCCTGACCTGCACTAAGCGTAATGGAATCGCTGTACGTGCCGCTTGTTACTCCTGTTGGGAAGTTTGTTGCAGGGAATACAACGGGCGCGATAACCCCGGGAATCCCAGGCTCATGAAAATGCGCAGCAGTTGTATTAGCTGATAGCCCACTAAAAGTAACAGTGTATTTCAAAACATTACTCGAATCGTTGTAGGTCCCGATGAGTGTAGCTGTACCCGTCGAGGAATTCGCGGGGACCTCCTGCGCGCCGCTTAAAGTGACATTGATAGGATAAGTTGTAGCATATGCAGAGAACCGAACAAAAGTGAAAATAAAGACGATGGCTAGTGGTGTTTTTAGGAAAGCTCTAATCATAACCGTAAATTTTAAAGATGAGGAATTCACGGTTCTTCATAATATGGATAATAAGAAGATAAGGTTTATCAGGGATCGGAAAATATGGAGTTGATTGCTTTGGCTGTTGCGTCAATTTCCAGGGGGCGAAGATTTCGTCCGGTCTCCAACAATTTATGAGCCAAAATTTCAATATGTGCTTATGTTCCTGAAAGTTTTTGATTTTTCTCGTCAGCACAAGGTCGCCTGGACAACAAATCGCACCAAGCAAAATCTTCACTAAGACCCAGGTTGCAACATCAAGGTTTAATGTTGGTGCATAAAAAAAGCAGGTCGCCTGACCTGCTTAGTTATTTGAGATCGTTTATTTTTTTCGTGCGGAGTTTTATTTTAGTCTGTGATAGTGATTTGCAAAATTTGCCCTCCGCCCGATGCTGGCGGACCAAAGCCCCAGTTAGAAACATAAAGTTTTCCATCCGGCCCCATAGTCATTCCGGTCGGCAACGAAAGACCAGATGCAATCACGGTCTGAGATCCCGAAGGATCAATTCTGAGAATTCTTCCTAAACCAGGCGTAGGAAATGGTGCTCCCACGGTATTTTCCAGCACATACATGCGGTCCTGCTGATCGATGACCAAACCAAGAACAGTATTGAGGCCAGTTGCAACAACTTTTATCTGCCCGCCTGGCGTGATTTTGAAAATACTGGACACACCGGGCGCAATCGGAAAGACATTAAGATTGCCGACATAAATATTGCCATGGTAAGCCAATGCAGTAGGAACAACATGGCCCTGTGTGGCGGACACGTCAATTACCCGGCTGATGTCTCCGCCCGTACTTACCCTGACCAGGTCACCAGTGTTTGGATTGACGGCATATAAATCGCCCCGGATACTTATCATGCTGTACCATGTTCCCTCCGGGTCAAAATCCTCTGCGTCGGGTTGAGCAACGGGGTGGCTCTTCACCCATGCGCTTAGGTCAGCTATCCTAGTCCATGTGCCATCGGTGTTTACTTTTACAATTCCGTTGGGCACCGATGCCACGCCATGTGCGCAGCCGGCACCAGAGAGCAGTGCATACAAATCATTGCCAACAAATGCTACATCTGCAACACCCGAAATGAGATTGCCCAAGCCAGGATTGGTTTGACTCGAAGGAAGATTATCTGTAATAGTGGTTCTTACTCCCTGTGCATTGATCTTTGAAATTCTTCCGCTGACTAAACTTCCTTTATACGGCCCGGCGCCAGCGGCCTGGTCGCACAATCCAACAGTGGTTGTACTGCCGCCTAAGCCACCTTCAGCTACATACAAATTTCCATCGGGACCAAGTTCCAATCCACGCGGATTGTTCAGTCCCTGGGCAAAAACCCGAGCTGAAGCAGACAGATTATTTGTTGCTTCCTTGTTCATACTCGCAACCCTGGCAGCATTGTTTGCGGCTTGGTCATTCGTCTGAACTTGTTTCTTACAGGAAACTACAAACAGTGAGAAGAGAAGGATCACTCCCCATAGACAACTCTTACATTTTTTCATAAAAATCTCCTTTGATTTGGTTTAGAATTCAAAATAATAAGTCACCGGGATACAAGAATGTTTTCGAAAATTTAGAAGGGGTAATGATCAGAGAAGATCAGAGGAAATGGATGAATAGCTGGTTAAGGTAAAGGATTTTGATGATTAAACAATGATGAACAATTTTTTTTATCAAATGTCAGTCAGCAGCACGGCACCGAGTCGTAGCAACTCCAGCGTGCTAATGTTTACTGGAATCTGCCGGCACAAAATTGATCGCTTTTTTTAACGTGGCACACCCCTTTTTGCCATAGGGATTTTCGGGAGGCGCCCTCGGCAATATTCAGATGAACAGAAAGTGCCGCCCGTCTGATCTGAGTGATCATTCCAAATTTCTCTTCACTCGGTGAGCGACTCGCGTTTAGATTGCAGTGAAGGATCACTTAGCATACCGGTGATCTCAGTCTTGGTGTTGTCCCAAATACCTGCCGCCGTTTCATAAATGACTGTATCCTTTTTTAACTCATCGACTTTAAGATCCTCAAGAGCGGTTTTCAATTGGCTCGCTGTCTTGTTAATCGAAACCGTATCCTCCTTTACAAAATCATTTGTCAGTTTATAATATTTGTCCATGACGTCCTCTATCGATTCGTTAAACTGTTGGCTATGCTTACTTACTTTTACAGCTGTTGATTTGGAATTACTAAAAACTCGCTTGCCTTTTCCCGAAGTGAGATACCAGGCGATGATGCCAATGATTAAAACGAGATAAATAAATAAAACCCTTTTCATGGATGGAGAAAAATTTGGTCAAAGATAGAGTAAAGTACATTTCGTCAATGGTGAATGGTGAATGGTGAATAGAGTACTAATATGTATCTTTCTTTTTTATTCGCCATAAACCTTAAACTATGTTTTTGACACTTAATCACCAGAAACTTGACATGTATGCCGCATCGAGGTTATTTGTTTGTGAATGCTATAAACTCACCAAGCACCTTCCGGGTGAAGAAAAATACGGAATGATTACACAGATCAGGCGTGCAGCTTTATCGGTTCATTTAAATATTGCGGAAGGGGCTTCCAGAAAATCTCCAACCGAAAGAAAAAGGTATTTTGAAATTGCAAGAGGGTCCGTCATTGAGATTGATGCTGCTCTGGACATAGCGCATGATCTCCAATACCTGAATAAAGAAGAATTAAGTCGACTTGGAGATCCATTGACAAGGTGTTTCAAAATCTTAACGGGACTCATAGGATGAGCGCCTGATCGACCATTCACCATTGACCATTGACAATTGACAATTCACAATTCACCATTGACAATTCACAATTCACCATTGACCATTCACCATTCACCATTGACCATTCACCATTGACCATTCACCCTTCACCCCCATGCTCGCAGGACTACAAAATATAACGTTCGAATTTGGTGCACGAATACTTGTGCAAGATGCGACGTGGCACATACAGCCCAACGAGAGGATCGGGTTAATTGGATATAACGGAACGGGGAAATCGACCTTGCTGAAATTACTGGTGGGAGAATATCAACCTTCAAAGGGCACGGTAGAAAAAAGCAAGGGTCTGACCATCGGCTATCTTCACCAGGACCTCCTGAGCTTTGACACAACCGACTCAATTTTGAAAGTAGCACTTGGTGCTTTTGATAAGATTCTGCAGTTGGAAAAAGAAATAGAGGAGTTAGGTCAAAAACTGGAACAATTGAAACACGGTTCAGATGTACTGTTGCATCAATACACCGATAAACTCCACGAGCTGGAAACTCTTGGCGGGTACAACATCCATCATAAAGCGGAAGAAGTATTGCAGGGGCTCGGATTTGCAAACAGCGATTTAAATCGGCCATACCATGAGTTCAGCGGCGGCTGGAGAATGCGGGTGCTGCTGGCAAAAATGATCCTGCAGCAACCTGACCTCCTGTTATTGGACGAGCCGACGAACCATCTCGACCTCCCGTCTATCGAATGGCTGGAAAAGTATCTGCAGCATTACCAGGGATCAGTGGTGATCGTAAGCCACGATAAATATTTTTTGAACCGTATGGTTACAAAAATTGTTGAGCTGTACCAAAAAGAACTGCACATCTACAATGGCAACTACGATTTTTATGAGAAAGAAAAAACTGAGAGAATTGCCCTGCAACAACGAGCATACGAAAACCAGCAGGATTTTATACGTCAACAAGAAAGATTTATTGAACGATTCAAAGCAAAGGCCAGCAAAGCCACGCAGGCACAATCTGCACTAAAACGCCTTGAGAAACTGGAAAGAATTGAGGATGTAGAATTAGAACGGCCGAGTATCCGGATAAATTTCCGGATCGACAAGACTCCGGGTAAAGTTTTGGTCGAGCTAGAGGATATATCAAAATCATTTGGCAGCAATGTAATCGTGCAGCATACCTCGGCTGAAATTGACCGCGGCGATAAGATCGCGTTGATCGGAGCAAACGGCAAAGGAAAGTCGACACTCTTGCGCATTATTGCTGGCACTGAAAATTTTCAAGGACACAGGAAGTGGGGACATAACGTGGAAGAAGCATTTTATGCGCAGCATCAGTGGGAAGCCTTGAACGTAAATCACACCGTACTCGAAGAACTCAAGGAATGTGGAAGTCAGAAAACAGAACTAGAGTTGAGAACATTGCTCGGTTGTTTTCTTTTCGGCGGTGACGAGGTCGAGAAAAAAATAAAAGTTTTAAGTGGTGGCGAGAAGGCAAGGGTTGCACTCGCAAAAACGATTATAAGTAAAGCCAATTTCTTATTACTCGATGAGCCGACAAATCACCTCGACATGCACAGCAACGACTTATTGATAGAAGCTTTGAATAGATACGAGGGCAGCTATATTCTCGTCAGCCATGATCGATTTTTCATTTCAAAGACCGCCAATAAGATTTGGGAGATTGTGGACCACGAGATTAAGGAGTTTAAAGGTGGATATGAAGAATATGCTCAGTGGAAAGAACGCATGAACAGGACCGAGGAGTCACATAGGTCATCCAGGTCAAAGGAAAGCACCCAAATAGCCGTGAAACGTATGCCTAAAAGTGAAAGGCCAAGACCTGCTGCGACCACTTCGGTCAATAAGGAGTTGAAGAGGGAGCTACAAAAACAACAAAGATTATTTCAGCAACTGGAGGAAAAAATTACGAAGCTGAATGAGAAAAAACAGCAACTCGAAGCCGCACTGGCTGATCCAACCACCTACGCTAATAAAGAGAAATTTCTGCAAACAGAAACCGAATACAAAAATGTTTCTTCAGAGTTAGCGACAGCGAATCGTGAGTACGAAAAAGTATTTGACACGATTATGAAACTGGAATCAGATTCCTGATTGATGCACAAGAATCAGCGAAAGCTCGCGAGCTCGTCGCTTTCTGAAAAAATAGGACAGAGTCACAGGTATCGACGGAATAACAACAACCGTCATTCCGAAAATCCAAATGGCAATGATCACGGCACGTATTCGCAGGGTACGCCAAAAATTGACAGAAGCCGTGTTATTGTTATGCGGAATATGTTTACCATCATACCGGATAATCGCATTCAGGTAAAGCTCCTGCGATGGAAACTCAGCTACCGCCCTGATGTATGTATCCGTCGGTTTAAAGGTGTACGAGATGCTATCAGTATTGCACTCTGCTTTCCTCAGAATTCCATTTTGTCCAAATAATTTGATTTCAGTTGCAGTATCATCTACCACAAATGTTACGACCGTGTCCTTAACGGTCACCTGTTTCAAATAGTGATCATTCACTCCATCACTTCCTTTTACACCATAAGATCTTCCGCAGCGCAGAGCTTCCATAACATCTTTGCACTTCTTGGTTTCAGCATTTACCATCGTCCAGCTTACCCCGGTTTCGCCGGGCTTCGAAATATCATGGCAATCATCATCCGCAATGATCCACGCAGGTTTACCTGAGGAGAGAGCTTCGTCCCATGACCGCGTTGCGATTTTCTTGTTATTGAGAACTTCGAGCATATCATAACCGGATAATTTTTCCATGTCCGTCCTTGAATATGCGTCCCGCACTTCGGGATGAGCTACCACCACAATGTCGGAATCCTGCTTTTCCTCGTTGATAATGTATTGCTTGTTGTCCAGCGTTTGAAAAAGTGCAATGTCATAATAAACGATCGGGTCCCTGCCAAAAACTAGCTGGTGTACCTTCCCAATATTGTACCCATGCTCGTAAACCGGGATATAGTGAGGATCACTGGGAGGCAAATAGTGAGTTCGTTTTTCATAATTTGAAAGACAGGCAATATCATACTTCAGATCCTTTTTGTAGTGCGCAATAATTTTTTTTGGTGACTGATGCCCATTTGGTAAATGATGCCAGGCAATGGAGTGAGCATGGAAATTTGATTTCCACCAATGTTTCTTCAACGAGTCGTAAGGATTGTAAAGATATTTTCCTTTGAAGACAGATGGATACGCGTAGTTGTAATGTTTACTCACGAAATACTGCACGCAAACCAAGGTGAGTAGACTAGCCAGAACAAGTTTGAGCAGGATCTTGACGACGGTCATCGGACTTGAATTTTTAAAAATATAGCCTTCCAAAGAAAAAGCTGGGAAAATTAAAATGAATAGACAACAACCATGCGAACTCTGAAGTTAATTTACAAATAGTTCACAAATGACGTAAACGGACATTTGTGTAACTTATTCTCGAATGTGGAAAACATGTGATCCTG